>CAYYYG010000001.1:0-1203 GCA_964476135.1 uncultured Gammaproteobacteria bacterium
ATTCTTATATTTACTTAGTGGCAAGGCGAGAATCACAATATCGCCATTATTGATTGCTTCTTCGGCAGTAACAGCAGTTGCCCCAGGAGTGATTACTTCTACACTGAGTTTAATCTTTTCTACCGAACCAGATCCCGCAATGTAGACCCTATACCCTGCCTTGATGGCAAGCTGCGCTACAACTGTTCCCAGCTTACCTGCGCCAAGAATACCAAGAACTTGTTTCTGATCATTCACTAAGCAGCTCCTTTACGCGCGGCATTACTTTTTTACCATAGAGTTCGATCATATGGAGGCGGGCACTTGCCGGCATCGGGCCGCCGCCATACACGAGATCAAATCGGTTTACCTTAAGAATTTTAATAGTTTCTGCCATTTTGCGGGCGACCGTCTCGGGAGACCCGATGTAGAGGGAACCTCTTTCTATTTCTTGGTCAAAATATTCTTTTTGCATAGGTGGCCATCCTCGAGTACTGCCAATACGGTCAAAGTTTGTTTTGTGAGCCGGCCAAGCAATACGCACAGCTTCTTCATCGGTATCGGCAATAAAGCCAGGAGAATGAACGCCTACTTCATCGCTCGCTGTGCCGAACTCCGCGGCTGCCTTATGATACAGCTCCACATAGGGTGCGAAACGTTTTGGCGAGCCGCCGATTATCGCAAGCATGAGGGGGAAGCCGTATTTGGCCGCTCGAATGACAGACTGTGGTGAACCGCCGACTCCAACCGACGTATGAATATGACCTGATTCAGTTTTAGGATAAATGTCGGCTTGTTTAAGAGAGGCGCGAGTTGTCCCTTCCCATGTTACTGGTTTTTCCTTAAGAACTTGTGCAAACAAAGCAACTTTTTCTTCGAACAGCACTTCATAATCTTGCAAATCATAACCGGAAAGGGGGAAAGATTCAGTAAATGAACCACGACCTAAAATAATTTGTGCTCGACCCTCAGACAACGCATCGACGGTCGCAAACCGCTCAAAGACTCGTACCGGATCGTCTGAACTCAAAACAGTCACCCCTGATGCTAATTTAATGCGCTTTGTTTTGGTAGCAATCCCGGCGAGAACCGTTTCCGGGCTGCTGATCGAGAAATCAGGCCGATGGTGTTCACCGAGCGCAATCACATCAACACCAAGTTCATCAGCTAATACAGCCTCATCAACTACTTGTCGAATTGCTTCTGCGTGACTCATAAGCCTGC
>CAYYYG010000001.1:1213-94407 GCA_964476135.1 uncultured Gammaproteobacteria bacterium
TGTCGACGGGTAAATCACCAAATGAATCCAGTCCAAAAAGAATTTTAGGTTGGGCTTTTATTTTTGAGGTGCTCATATTATAGGGTCGGCTGTTTTATAATACTCTTTGAATAGAGTATTATACTGAGTTTTGTGACTTTGCAGCAAACAGTATAATTATAAGTTAGGAGTGAAGTTCTATAAAAAAGCTCAAGAGTATTCAAGCATCATTTCTTTTCACACTCAGTACCCGCTCCTCAAAATACGCAACCAAAGACAATATTACCCAGACAACAAGCATGCTTAAGACTCCGATCCATATATGCCCAAGACCCACCGCAATACCAATTGCGGATGTTGACCAGATACTCGCCGCCGTAGTCAGCCCCCTTATCTCCTGCTTGTCGCTCAGCTTCAGAATCGCGCCTCCTCCCAAAAAACCGATGCCGGCAACCAGCCCCTCGACCACTTTACTCATCTCAGACAACGGAATCCCGTCCAGCCGGGCGGCAATAAGGACGATCGCAGTTCCCATCGCAACAAGCATATGAGTCCGAAGACCGGCCGCTTTTCCCTTGGTTTCCCGCTCATAGCCTATGATGCCACCAAGTACAGCAGCAACGATGATTCTTATCATCACCTGTAAAATAGCATCTAAATTGGGTATAAAAATAAGTTCGTCCCAAACCATATTTTTTAATTTACACCTGCGAAATAAGTGGTGCAGATAAGGAGGGTAAGAATATGGCAAGAAACGCATCAATCGCCTACATCCCTACTTTCTTACCCGGCCTGAGAACTCCTGAGGAGAGATAGTAGCATAAAAAAACAAGCGCGCTCCCAACAAGAAACGGCAAGGGAATGGAAACGGTTGCAACCACCCCGCCAAGGATGGGACCGATTATCATACCGATACTCTGGTAGGAAGTGTTCAGACCCATGATCGATCCTTGTGACTTCTGGTCGACCTCCTGGGAGAGAATGGTCGGAATCAGGGTCTGGACAATACTGTTGAAGACTCCAAGTATGATCATCGCGAATATAAATATCGGCAGTGAGCGGGAAAAGAACATAATAAATAGCGCTACTGAAGTTAGCATAATGCCTGTCGAAAATGATTTTTTCATCCCGAATTTTTTTGAGAACCGATCCACTATAAAATTTTGCGCGATTAAACCAATGATGCCGAATAAGGTAAAAAGCATGGCATTCTGCGACTCGGTGACTTTAAGGACTTTTAGTGTGAATGGTTGAAATCCGTAAATAAGCGCGCAGGAAAATGCGAGATAAAAAACGAGTGAAATAAGGAATGTCGGCCCCACTCGCGGATCAAAAAGCGTTCTTGCCATTTTTGGGAAATCGAATAATTTTCCATGGGCCACTTCTCCCATATGGGTATTTGTCTCGGGTAAATAGAGCGCAGTGATAACCGTAGCAACTACCGTAATTATACCCGCGATTATGAAGGGGACCGCTTCGCCATAACCCACAGTAAAAGCCGATATTGCCGGCCCGAAAACAAAACCAAAACTGAAAGCCGAACCGATGAGTCCGAACGCTTTTGCCCGCTCTTCGGGCTTGGTGGAGTCGGAAATTACGGCAAATGCAACCGGTATGTTGCCGGCCGTCAGGCCATCAAGTGCACGTGCTATAAGAAGAAACCAGGCATTCGGCGCAAAGGCCATAACAAAAAACGACAGTGCGGTACCGGCTATTGAGGTAAGTAGAAGCGGCCGGCGGCCATATTTATCCGAAAGCCGCCCGATGATGGGGGTTGCGAGAAACTGACAGATAGAAAAACTGGCAAAAAGAAGGCCGTTCTGGAAGTCGGACAGGCCGAACTTCATGGAATATGAATACAAGATAGGGATAACGATGCCGTAACCCATCATATTTACCAATGCAATAAGGGCGATAATAAGTATGTTTTTGTTATATTTAAACATGAAGCTATAGTATATCAAACACTATCTATTTAGTTGTAAGAAATTAACTAAAAATTGTTTGGCCGAAACTAGATCTTTAAACTTCCCCGAAAGCCCCTTGAAGCATAATAAGACTCGGCGCCGTTATGATACATGAATACATGCTCATATCGCCGGTCACAGAAGCAGGCGCCGCCAAGTTTTCTTATTTCCGGCGGTGTTTTGACCCAGCTCGAGGTTTTCAAGTCAAATCGACCAATTGTCTGCAGCTGCCGGTATTGCGCTTCGCTTAAAATCTCGATTCCCATCTCCGCCGCCATATCGACGGCAGAATTTTTCGGTTTGAATTCTTTTCGGGAATCTAGGGCGTCTCGATCATAACACAGACTTCTTCTCCCCTTCGGGCTTTCTGCGGAACAGTCATAAAAAACATAATCATCGACAGAATCACCGAAACCAACAAGATCAGGTTCGCCACCAGTTGTTTCCATCTCATACAGGGATATCATCTTATCGGGCGATGCTAGCAGCCGCGTCTGTACTTTGTCCCACAGGATCCCCTTATGTCTTTCGGGGTGATTCTCGAAACGCGCTTTGATGGTTTTTAATAAATCGTCGATTTGTTTTTGTGTTAGACGCACTGATGTTTTCATAGTGAAATTTTATCAGACTGAAAATATGATATTTTTCACATACAGCTTTTGCGCTTCAGGCTAATATATAGTCTTGTGAACACCAAAATCAAAAACCGCTGGCTCATTGCCTTATCCGCAGTCGGAATACACATTTCGATCGGCTCGGTGTATGCCTGGAGTATTTTTACCAAACCTCTCATGAAGTCGCTCGAAGTCTCCTTAAAAGACCTTTCCTTCACCTTCAGTCTGGCCATAATTTTTCTGGGACTGTCGGCGGCTTTTATGGGGAGGTGGGTGGAGCGGCAGGGGCCGAAAAAAGCAGCAACGCTTTCGGCTATATTTTTCAGCGCCGGACTTATCGGAGCCGGTGTCGCCGCACAGGCAAAATCACTAATACTATTATATATAACATACGGGATGATCGGCGGCATAGGTCTTGGGATCGGCTATATATCGCCCGTTTCAACGTTGGTAAAATGGTTCCCGGATAAACGTGGTATGGCCACCGGACTCGCGATAATGGGATTCGGGTTTGCCTCGATGATCGCAAGCCCGATAGCAGCCAGACTCATACAAAATGTTGGTATACCTAATACTTTTTTCAGCCTCGGAATCGCTTATTTTCTCATCATGTTTGCATCGTCGCGCTATCTTTCACCACCCCCGGAGGGCTGGCTGCCTGCTCATTACAAAAAACAAATCGATGAGGGTAAACGCAAACACAAAAAAGACCTGGCACAATTGACGGCCAACGAAGCGCTTAAGACGGTACGATTTTATTATTTATGGATTATGCTTTTTATAAACATAACCTGCGGTATCGCCCTAATTTCAGTCGCCTCACCAATGGCCCAGGAAATAGCCGGCCTCTCGCCCATTGCCGCCGCAACCATGGTCGGACTTATGGGGCTGTTTAACGGAATCGGGCGCATCGGTTGGGCCAGTCTTTCCGACCATATCGGGCGGCCCTATACTTATATTTTATTTTTTCTCATACAGATTGCAGCTTTTTTTCTCCTCCCAAGAACCACCTCGCCCATTCTTTTTCAGACTCTCGTATTTCTCATACTCACCTGCTACGGCGGCGGTTTCGCCTCGATTCCCGCCTACATCGGTGATTTTTTCGGGACAAAACAACTGGCCGCCATCCACGGATACATACTCACCGCCTGGGCGGCCGCCGGGTATATTGGTCCGACGGTCGTTGCCTGGATCAAAGAATCAACCGACAGTTACGAAAAAACTCTCTATGTCTTTGTCGGGTGCTTTATCATCGCCTCCATAGTCGCCATACTGGCAAAACTGGAAACACATCACGCCAAAAAACAGCCCACTTCATAACAACACAAATAACCTATAGTATGGTATAATATTAAGTTATGTCGTGGAAAAAAGAACATTTTTCAAATCAAGTAAAGGAAAAGTGGAATTTCAGCCCGGAACTACCGTTAGCCTATAATCATCCGGAAAATATGATCACTTGGGATTCGGTTCAAAATTGGATTCAAGATCTTGAAAGATTTAACGTGGTTTATCCCAATAACCAACGTCTAGCCAAATTTTTAGCTGGCGGATCTTTGGATTCGGGAAAACTGCTCGCAACCTATCAGACAGAACTGAGACTCCTTTCCCGTAATGATACAGTACGGGGCTTACAACAGTTTTCACAAGAAATAATTCAAAATTTTTCACCAGAAGACTCATTATTTTATTTTCCACCAGAAAGTGCGAGTGCGTATCTAATGTATAACACCATGCTAAAAATAAATCCAGATGTAGCTAATTACGGCTATGTACACGACAGCTTCAGTCGACTGCTTGAGGGTAGCACCAACTCTTATAACAAAAAATCAATAGACGAGGCGTCGGCATTTATATACGTTGATGATTGGGTATTAAGTGGTGAACATATCGGAAGATTTTTGACAAAGGATGTTGCGGGAAGATTTAACACTTTTCATCTGGCAGTAAGCGATGCTGGCCTTAATTTTTTTAATGCCGCTTCACAACATTTAAGTCCAAGATTTTTATACAGAATTAAATCAGATGACCCGAAAAGTTTTTTTGCAGAGGTTCCCGTTTACGGTTCACATAAAATTCCAGACAGAATTCCGGAATATTACGCCGGAAACGAATATTGCGACTATTCTATTTTCGGAAAATACGGGTATTCGCCTATTGCAAAAAATACAAGATTAATCGACCACTCAGGCTCACTCTACTAATAGAATTATTGATATAATCAGCTCATGGATACGAAGTCAATCGGATTTGCCTCAAACCTCGTACCCCTCATTCTCGACGGCAGCAAAACTCTAACCTACAGACTGGGAGATAAATTTGAATTCCTTAAAATCGGCGATTCGATAAATTTTCACGACAGCCAATCGGGGAAGATTTGCGGAAAAATACAGATCACGGAAAAATCGCACGCAAAATTTAAAGACCTCCCCATAAACCGAACCGGCCACGAAGTTTATCAGTCAAAAAAAGAACAGAGATCCGTCTTCACCAAATATTACGGTAAAATCTCAGATGATGTTACTCTGCTCATTCTGGGATTCAGACTCCTACCATGAATTTATTAAAAACAAACTCTGATACCAAATTAAGCAATTTATCACGATGTGCAGGAATCGTATAACTATGGCCGGCATCTTTAATAATTTCCAGTCTGGAGTTGGGGATCAGTTTAGCAAGCTTTATACTTTGCTCAACAGGCACCAGTTCATCACGGTTACCGTGTACGATTAAAGTCGGGGCTGAGATTTTTTTTGCAGAAACATAACCGTCGTTTTTTACCGCATCTTCGTAAAATGAATATTTCAGTCTCAGACCTTTAGCCTTATCGTACTCGCGCATACCACTACTTCTCCAGTTGTCGATAAACTCTCGACCGTTTACGAGCGCATATTTTTCTTCGTAATTGCTGACTGGCGATTTTAAGATCAAAAATGATAAACTATTTATTTTTGATGCGGCAACAATACTTGCAATTCCGCCGAAGCTGGATCCAATGAGTCCAATCTTGTCGTAACCCCGATTTTTCAAAAAATCCACCGCACGCAAAACATCATCAACCGCCTCACTTACTGTGCACTCTTCAAATTTCCCTTCGCTTTCGCCATGGCCGTAAAGGTCGATTCGTAGCGATGCGACACCTCTTTTCCAAAGCGTCTCAGTAAGCTTTACAAAATTTTTCGTATATTTACTTGAGCTGTGGCCATGAATAAATAGAACTATAGGCACATTGATATTTCCTGACGGATTATGTAATACACCGGTGAGATTATTGTCCTGTGAATTAGTGAAGCTGATTTTTTCCGGAGTATATAGTTTGTGCGGTAGGTTTTTCGCCCGAATATACTCGCGGATTGTGTTTATGAATCCGGCGGTGAATCTGGTTGGCTCTTTATTCATAAGATCGACAATTTCTCCGACATTCATGGGAAATATTTTTTTTACCTCTGTATTCGGTTTGAAGTTCCAATCGGAAGATGGATGACATTCGTAGAGTCCAAAATAATGACGCAACTTAGCGCCGCTAAACCTTTCGTCAGAGTAAAACGTCGAAATCTTTATTATGGGGTCAGTGATTCCGAGTTCTTCTTGCGCTTCACGCACTGCGACCACATCGTAATGCTCTCCAAAATCTACATGGCCGCCTACCGAGTGATCAAACAATCCTCCACTTTTTCGATGCTCCTGCACGTAAAGTCTTCCGTCGTTGGCAAATACATAAACAGCAACCACGCGATGTATCAGATCAGTGTCATGGATGCCGTCAACCGGCACCTTACCAACAACCACATCATTTTCATTGACCAAGTCATAATAATCCATATTCATCAGTTACCCTTCCCAAGGCGTCATGAGCTGAAAATAATTTCCGTCCGGGTCGGCAAAAGTGGCGATCCATGCCCCCTGCATTTCATAAGGCTCCTTAACCACCGCGGCGCCAAGCTTCTTGATCCGCTCAAACTCCCCCTTCACATCCTTGGTTTCGAGATTAAACATCACCCGCCCCGGATCTTTTGTTTTACCGATCATTTCCGAGTGCTTGCCGACTCCAAAAAAACAACTCTTAGTACTCCAGCCTGCCCACTCCCCATCCATCATGTCGGGTTTGGCATCGAAAACTTTTTTATAAAACTCAATCAAAGCCTTCGGCTGCATCGTGCCAACCATTATCGAATTAAGGTTCAACATATTTATATGATATTGATAACATAATTAGTATAACCCAAAGAATAAGAAATTGCTTGACACAGCAGCATAATAATGATAAGATATTCAGAATCTATGTATCTTTTTGTTGCTTTTTCGGTAATCGCACATCATTGCCCTGCCTCCGCGGGGTGATTTATTTGTGCGAAAAAAAGCACGAACAACCCCGCAGATAGGCGGGGTTTTTTATTGGCTTAGACCCATTTATCCTGTGTCGCCGTGTAATATTTGCGACACAGGGTTAATCGTTATCAAATTAATCAATTTTATGAAACAACTAATAAACAATAATCTGAAACTAGCAATACAAAAAAAGGGTCGACTGACAGAAGACACAATCACGCTTCTTCGCTCGATTGGGCTTGAGTTCGAAAGCTACAGTCAGCGACTTTACTCCGGCTGTCGCAATTTTCCGGTCGACATTATCTTCTTGCGTGACGATGATATTCCCGACTATGTGGAGCGCGGGGCGGTTGATGTTGGCATCGTGGGAGGAAATATGGTCGAGGAAACAGGCGCGGATATTAAGCGGATTATGCCGTTAGATTACGGTTATTGCGCGCTTGCCCTTGCGGTTCCTAAAGAATCTAAAATAAACAGTATTGCCGCGCTTCGCGGTAAAACGATTGCCACCTCCTACCCATCACTTACTAAAAGATATCTTAAAAAAGCTGGCGTGCAGGCAAATATCGCCGAAATATCGGGATCGGTGGAAATCGCGCCGGCGCTCAAAATGGCCGATGCAATAGTCGATTTGGTTTCTACAGGCAGCACACTCGCACTTAACGACTTGCGGGTGGTTGAAAAAGTATTTCAGTCGCAGGCGGTACTTATTTCGAGCAAAAAAATCAGCTTAAATAAAGAAAAAAATATTCTGCTTGAAAAACTGTTAACCCGTATAAGGGGCGTACTGGCTGCGAAAGACTACAAATACATCATGATGAACGCGCCGGAAAAAATACTGCCAAAACTCCAAGAAGCCGTACCCGGATTAAAGTCGCCGACCGTCTCGCCGCTTGCGGTGCCCGGCTGGGTGTCTATTCAGACTGTTGTCAAAGAAGATGTTTTTTGGGAAACGATTGAAAAATTAAAACAGGCCGGCGCAACAGGAATTTTAGTGTTACCAATTGAAAAACTAATCATATGAAAGTTATAAAACTAAAAGATCTTAAAAAATCGGACTACGAACGGATTATAAAACGCTCAAGCGGCGCCAATCCGGCTATTATGCCGAAGGTGCGGACTATTATGGAAGCGGTCGAAAAATCCGGCGACACACCGATATTAAAAAAATATCAGGAACGTTTCGGCGGCAATATTTACAAATCGGTAAAGGTCACAAAAAAAGAAATTACGGCAGCCTGGAAATCGGTAGACCGGCAGACCGTACAGGCGCTTAAGCAGATGCGAAAAAATATTCTTAAAGTCCACAAAAATCAGCTGAAAACAAAAAAAGAAAAACCGGTTATAAGCGAAACAGGTATTAATGTGTGGCGCGAATGGCGACCTATCGAACGGGTCGGCTTATATATTCCGGGCGGGAAAGCAGTTTACCCCTCCTCCGTACTTATGAGTGCAATCCCGGCACAAATTGCCGGCTGTTGCGAAATAGTTTTATGCTCTCCCCCGGGAAACAATGGGTCGATTCCGGCTGCGACGCTTGTTGCCGCCGACATGATCGGACTTACGGAAATATTCAAAGTTGGCGGCGCGGAAGCAATTGCCGCCATGACTTACGGCACGCAGTCGATTCCGGCCGTATATAAAATTTTCGGCGCCGGCAACTCATATGTAACCGCGGCGAAAATGCTCGCTTTGGAAACAGTGGCAATCGATATGCCCGCCGGTCCTTCGGAAGTTTTCATAATCGCCGACGAATCGGCCAACCCCGAGTTCATTGCTGCCGACCTTCTAGCAGACGGGGAACACGGCGAAGACTCGGCCTGTGTGTTATTAACAACATCAAAAAAAATTGCCGACCAGACTATTATAGAGATTGAAAAACAATTAATAACAATCTCAACCGCAGACCGCGCACGTGCGTCGCTTGAAAAATATGGATTGTTTGCGGTTGTCGACACGATCGATGAGGCAATCGATTTCACCAACAATTACGCTCCCGAACATTTAGAAATAATGACAAAAAACAAGAACCGGGTTGTGGCAAAAATTAAAAACGCGGGCTCGGTTTTTTTGGGAGACTGGACGACTAAATCGAGCGGAGACTACGCAACAGGCGCAAACCATGTTCTGCCGACCGGAGGCATGGCTAAAATGTATCCCCCACTTGGGGTGGATGCCTACGGCAAATGGATGCAAGTACAGGAGTGCAGCTTTGCAGGGCTCAGGCGAATAAAAAAAACGCTCGAAGTTATCGCTGCAGTCGAAAAACTTCCGGCTCATAAAAATTCGGTAACAATCCGTTTCAACAAAATATGAAAAAAAATAATCCGCTAAGATTCGTGCGCCGCGATATCGCCGCTTTTGAAGAATATAAACCCGTCGTGTCGGCCTGGGATCTGAAAAAAAAGCAGAAAAAAAATTTCGATAGCTTAACCAAACTGGACGCGGGCGAAAACACTTTCGGCCCGTCTCCCAAAGTAAAAAAAACGTTGGGAGAGTTCGCGGGATACCAATATTACCCTGATCCGGAATATAAAGAATTGAGAAAAATGCTCGCCGCATACACAAATGTCAGTTATGATTCTGTCGTTGTCGGCAACGGCGGCGATGAAATAATCGACCTCCTCACTCGACTTACCCTTGAGCCGGGCGACGAAATAATCAACCTCACCCCCACCTTCAGCAGCTACGCGCTTTCGACAAAATTAAGCCACGGAAAAGTAATAATTGTCCCGCGCGGCGCCGATTACGAAGTAGATATAAACGCGGTTTACGAAGCCGTCGGCAAACGGACGAAAATTATTTTTTTATGCAACCCGAATAATCCGACAGGAAATATTACCCCAATAAGCACTATAGAAAAACTCCTCCAATTAAACGCGCTTGTCGTTGTCGATGAGGCATATTTTGAATTCTGCGGAGAGTCGGCAGCACCGCTTGTTAAAAAATACAAAAATCTGGTAATAATACGCACGCTCAGCAAATGGGCGGGGATCGCCGGACTGAGGGCGGGTTATGCTCTTATGAACGAAAATCTTGCCCGGGAGATTATGAAAATAAAACCACCCTATAACCTAAATACCGCAGCCGAAGTAGCCGCGCGCGCCGCGCTTTCGGACGTAGGTTATTATAAAAAAATCATAAAAGCGATTACAAAAGAAAGAGAGAGGCTGGCTCTTGAGCTTCAAAAAACGGACGCTGTAAAAGTGTGGCCGTCGGGGGGAAATTTTATATATTTGGAAATGACGGAATCGAAGCTTCGCAAATTAAAAAAAGAATCCATTCGGGAGGGAGTTTCACTTCGCTATTATACGGGTGCTGCTCGAATCACGGTCGGTCGGCCGGAACAGAATGAAAAAGTTATCAAAATCTTCAAAAAAATATGACGACCAAACTCGATGCTCTTGAGGGCATAATTTTCGATATGGACGGGGTTATTGTCGATGTAAGTGCCTCATATCGCGAAGCGATCCGCAAAACAGCCGAATATTTTCTCGGGAAAAAAATTTCCATCGATGAGGTGAGCGCGATCAAAAACCAGCCAGGAATGAATAACGACTGGGATGCGACTTACGCTCTTATAGGCGATAGTTCGATAAAGTACAGCGATGTGAAAAATTATTTTCAAAAAATTTATCTTGGAGAAAACGGTGATGGGCTCATAGACCGCGAGCCGCTTTTCATATCGATCAAGGAATTCAGCGAGCTGAAAAATAAGTATAAAAAATTAGGAATTGCAACCGGGCGACCGCGACTGGAAGCAGAATACGCCCTGAAAAAAAACAGGATCGAAGTATTTTTCGCTGCCCTCGTATGCCTCGAGGACGTGGCAAACAGCAAACCGCACCCGGAACCGATTTTGTCGGCAATGAAAAAACTAGCAATAAAAAAAACCATATATGTCGGCGACAGCCCCTCCGACGTTCTCGCTGCAGATGCGGCCGAAATACCGTCAATATATATCGGAAAACTGGATCTTGGAGATTATAAATTCACGGATGTAAAATCCGCGATAAAATTTTTACTATGAAAAGGACCGCAAACATAAACCGCAAAACCAACGAAACATCAATCGCCGTATCCTTAAACCTGGATGGTAGTGGCGAAAGAAAAATCGACACGCCCGTCGGATTTCTAAATCACATGCTCGACTTATTCGTAAAACACAGCCTGATTGACATGAAGGTATCGGCAGCAGGCGACCTGGAGATCGATGAACACCACACTGTTGAGGACATTGGAATTGTCATCGGTCAGGCATTTGCAGCAGCTTTGAAAGAAAAAAAGGGCATTTCCCGTTACGGTTTTTTTATACTGCCGATGGATGAGGTTTTGGCAACGGTCGCAATCGATTTTTCCGGCCGTTATGCATTTAATTTTTCCTGCGAATTCGGTCGGGAAAGGGTGGGCGATTTGAGCACCGAGCTTGTTTACGATTTCTGGGACGGGTTTGCCCAAAATGCCAAAGCCAATATTCACGTAAAAATCGAAAACGGCCGAAATGACCATCATAAAATCGAGGCAATCTTTAAGTGCGCAGCAAGGGCGATAAGAGCGGCAATCAATGTCGATCCGCGAACACCCGATGTTATCCCTTCCACAAAAGGCATATTATGATAGCGATTATAGATTATGGTCTTGGCAATCTTGCAAATGTTAAAAATGCCTTCGATATGATCGGTGTGGAGGCACTAATCACAAACGACAAAAAGCTGATTGAAACCGCGGATCATTTAGTTTTTCCGGGCGTCGGGGCGGCGGGCGCCGGAATGAACAGGCTTAAAATAACCGGTCTTGACAAGTTAATAGCCGGGGAGGTGAAAAAAGGTAAACCCATTCTTGGGATTTGTTTGGGAATGCAGTTATTATTTGAAAAGAGTGCGGAGGGTGACGTTGACTGTCTGGGACTAATACGGGGCGAGGTGAAAAAATTTGTTAACCAGAACCTGAAAATCCCGCATATTGGATGGAATAGCGTTACCATTGGAGACAGCATTATTTTTGAAGGTGTCGCAGAAAAAAACCATTTTTATTTTGTTCACAGTTTTTACTGCCAGCCAGAAGACGCCACAGCGACAATCGGAAAAACCGACTATGGGGTTGTGTTTTGTTCGGCGGTTTCGCAAAATAATATTTTCGGAGTCCAGTTTCACCCGGAAAAAAGCGGTGAGGCCGGACTACTGTTGTTAAAAAATTTTTCGAAGATTTAATATGGAAATACTGCCGGCTATAGATATAAGAAATGGAAAATGCGTAAGACTGTCACAGGGCAACTACGCAAAGGAAACACAATACTACGACAACCCTGTCGAAGTTGCCGAAAAATGGTTTCTCGAGGGGGCGGAAATTTTGCACATTGTGGATCTTGACGGGGCAAAAGACGGTAAGCCGCGAATTCTTGAAACAGTAAAAAAAATCGTAAAAAAAACACGCCTGCCGATACAGGTCGGGGGCGGAATACGAACATTTGAAGCTGCGGAAGCTTTATTTGACGCTGGTGCAACGAGAATAATTTTGGGCACGATTGCGGTTGAAAAACCGGAAATACTCGAAAAAATCCTCCACATCTTCAGAAAAAACGTGGTTGTTTCTTTGGACGTCAGAAATGGTGAGCTGCTGACCCGCGGATGGCTCGACAACTCCAAAAAAAACATCTTCGAAACCGCCCAGGAACTGGCGGCAAAAGGCGTGCAAAGAATCATTTGCACCGACACCTCCCGCGACGGAATGCTTACCGGTCCCAACCTGGAAATATATAAAAAAATGATCGAAAAAACAGAAATAAATATTATTGCCGCAGGAGGTATTGGAAATATTAGCCACATTGAAAAACTCAAAGGTATCGGCTGTGCGGGTGTAATAATTGGCAAAGCTCTGTATGAAAACAAAATTTCGTTAAAAGAAGTTATGAATATTCAATGGTAACCAAACGAATTATTCCGTGTCTTGACGTAAAAGACGGACGCGTAGTCAAGGGTGTAAATTTTACTAGTCTTAAGGATGCGGGCGACCCTGTCGGGCTTGGAAAAAAGTACAGCGAGGAAGGGGCCGATGAACTAGTTTTTCTCGATATTACAGCCACTTCCGACAATCGCGAAACTGTCGCGAAGATGGTGGAAAAAGTCGCCAAAAATGTTTTTATTCCCTTTACAGTTGGCGGGGGTATAAAAACCGCAGATGACATAAAAAAAATACTAAGAGCCGGTGCTGATAAAGTGGCGGTAAACAGTGCGGCCGTAAATGATCCGGAGATTATAAAAAAAGGCGCGTCTATTTTTGGGTCGCAATGCATTGTACTTGCCGCGGATGTTAAACAGACAAATAACAAATATGAAATATATACGCATGGGGGAAGAAAACCGACTGGCATTGATGCTCTCTACTGGATAAAAAAAGCAGTCGCTTTGGGTGCGGGGGAGATTCTACTCACAAGCATGGATCGCGACGGCACCAAAATCGGCTTCGACATCGAACTTACCAAGCTGGTTTCCCATGCGGTCAGCGTGCCCGTAATCGCCTCAGGGGGTGCCGGAAACATGAAAGATTTTTACGAAGTGTTCACAGAGGGAGAAGCCGATGCCGCGCTCGCCGCCTCGCTTTTTCATTATAAAGAACTGACTATTGGAGAAGTTAAAAATTATCTGGCTAATAAAAATATACCGGTGCGCAGCATATGATAAAAATTGATTTCGAAAAATACATCGACGGCCTGGTACCGACGATAATACAAGATGGTAAAACAGGGATAGTTTATATGTTGGGATACATGAGTAAAGAATCCTTAAGCCTAACGCATTCTACCGGTTTTGTACATTTCTACAGCCGCTCCAGGAAAAAAATCTGGCTCAAAGGTGAGGAATCGGGTAATAAACTGAAGGTTGTGTCTATAGACACCGATTGTGATAACGACGCTCTGCTTATTAAAACAACATTAATTGGCAAAGCGGTTTGTCATACCGGCAAACCATCTTGTTTTTTTAATAAAATATAATATGAACCTCAACGATCTTTTTCAAACAATCAAAAATAGACGCCGGGAAAAACCGGAAGGGTCTTATGTAGCCTCACTTTTTAGGGAGGGCGAAGACCGTATTATTCAGAAGGTCGGTGAAGAAGCAGTAGAAACGGTAATTGCAGCAAAAAACCCAGACAAAAACCGGCTTGTTTCCGAAATTGCCGATTTGTGGTTTCACACGTTAATACTCATGGAGGCAAAAGAAATAAAACTAGAAGATATTGAAAAAACACTTGAAGAACGTAAAAAATAATTAAGACTTCCTAGTTGTTATATCGAAACTCATTATTTCATCCATACGGGAATTGACTATTTCATTATCCAATTCCGGCAATCTGAAATCTAGGTGTCTTTGCAGTTGCTCTTCTAAAATCAAACATCGCTTACGTTTTAATTCTGTCTCTTCAATTTTTCCCAGGACATGACTTCTATCTTTATAGCGCATAATAATATCGTCAAACCGTTTATCGACCGTAACCACTTCGTGTGGGTCTACCCGAAAATCGGAGTAAGCGGCGATTTTCAAACTCCAGTCAGTTGAATTGTTTGTTAATTCAAGTTTGGAGCTGCCAATCGAACTTAAAATATCCATCGCTCGTTTTTCGATCCCTACCTCATTCGCAATTTCTATGGTCGCGATGTGTTCGTCGTTTTTATACCTGTCGGCGAATTCTTTCTGTACCTGTCGCCAGTAGTCGACACGACCGGCTTCTTTCTCCCCCATAAGTGCAGCAAATCTGAAATCATATTTAATAATATTTCCCACATCGTGAAACAACAGAGCGACAATTATAGAACTTCTTTCAATAGACTGGGGTTTATCCCAACTGTCGGCAATAAACGCGCCGACGGCAGCCACTCGAAACATATGACTTTGTAAATTCGGCGGAATTTTGAATCTCGCGTATATATCAGATATTTGCATAAACATTATTTTACCATTAAAATTAAATCATGCCCTTGTCGCCGACCAAACTCAAACACTGGGAGCTCCTAAAAAAAACCGACGTCTCTCCGAGCAAGTGGTTTCCTATCGAAAACCGTGAATACAAACTTCCTTCCGGACGAGTAGTAAAAGACTTTACAGTTACCACCTTAGCCGATGTTTCGATGATTATTCCTGTTACGAAAAACGGAACTATAATTATGGTTAGACAATTTAAGCCAGGTTACGGAGATGTTGTACTCGAGTTTCCGGCCGGAAGACTGGAATCGGGAAACACTGACACAAATAAACTGGCAATTCATGAGTTGGAAGAGGAGACCGGTATAAAAACGGATGGACTTATTTTATACGGCAAACTTTCGGGCTTCACTACAAAGGCTACCGAAAAAATATTCTGCTACCTGGCAAAAGATGTTGAGTTTAACAGCACTCAGCAACTTGACGATAACGAAGAGATAGAGATTGTTGAGCTAACACCCGAAGAGGTTGATGTGTTGATAAACAGTAATGAATTAAAGGCAGGAATTTCCATCGCCGCTTGGATACTTGCCAAGCAAAAATTCCCCGAAATTGGAGCGTAATTTTATGAATAACAATTGCCCTGCGTGCAAATTAATTGTCGAATCGTTATGGTATTATTGCCCCAACTGCGGAAACTCTCTTAAAGAAAAACCTCCAAATCTCTCGATCTCAAAACAAATTGTTATATATGGTGTCAGCTTTTTTCTCGCTCCCTTTGGCCTCGCTTGGGGAATAAAATATGCACGCTACAGTGATAAAAAAACCAGAATTGTTGGTTATGTTTCCATAATATTAACAGTAATTTCGATAATTATTACTGTCGCAACCGTTAAATACGCACTCGACGAATACTCAAAAATATTAAATAGCATCTCGCCTTATGGACTCTGAAATTGGGGTTGAATATTTACTATCATACTAGTATGATAGTACAATGAATAAATTTTCGAATCTTGTTTCCCTACTCTCCACTATAACCGACGAGAAAACCATGTCAGATTTCCTAAAAAACATTCTCACGCCCAAGGAAATAAAAGAGATACCCAACCGCCTGGAAATAATCAGACAACTGAAAAACAATGTTCCCCAACAAAAAATCGCAAAAAAACTCCGTGTGGGCATAGCAACCGTAACCCGCGGATCGAAGATAGTTAAGGAAGAAAAACTGCCGGATTTCATCTGGCAAAATTTACGGGCTAGAGGTTAAGCAAACACACTTAAACACCTGAGCCCCGCAAATATAAGCGGGGCTTTTTTTTATATATGAGCACATGCATTATCGGAGCTGGTCTATCCGGACTGACAGCAGCTGTAAATCTGAAACTCGCCTATCCGGAGGCGCCGGTAGCCGTAATCGAAAAACCGGCGCCTCAGTCTAATACGCAGATCGCCGGTCAGCGGCTAAGAATGAGAGGAGTCGGCTCCGATAAAATTGATCCCGAAGAGTTAGCTTCACTTCTTAATCGAAAAGGCTCACCTTCCGACGAAATGCGTTTGTTCGGCTGGATGGCGGTTGAGGAGATAAATTTCTGGCAAAATTATGTCAGTGAAAAATACGGCTCGATTCCAGCTGAGGATCGGAAAGAGTGGTTTGGACCGCAGTGGGGCGGCGGGCGCGGCATACACGTATTGCGGTTCCTGCATAATGTCGCCGAGGAGGTTGGGGTGGATTTTTACTCGGGCGAAGTGAACAAAATATTAAGAAATAATCAGTATATCGAAGGTGTTTCTGTCACCGGCGCGGATGGAAGGACACGTCATCTATCTACGGAAAATTACATCCTGGCAAACGGAAGCATCGGCGGATCGATGTATGAATCAACCAACAAAAAAATCACTCACAGCTCGCAGGAGTTGGCATACGAAGCGGGGCTTGATCTCACTGGCGGCACGATTCAGATGCTGCACCCCTTCGGACGGGCAAAGAGTGACGGTACGGCCTTGGTCGGCTGTTACGGCACAGATGATTTGTCTACGGCTACGGTAATTTTCAACGACGACGGACACATAGACTATGAAACTACCGAGCTGTTACGCGGACACCGAGCACATGATTATTTTAAGGACATTACCCGCCGTTTTTACGACCACGGTTCGGTCGTAACGCTCGATTTCCCCGACAGAGCTCCCGAAACAGCGCGCGTCTCCCATCACTACAGTCATTTGGGAATAGTCACGAAAGACGGCGTAACTGTTTCGGGGGTAAACAATCTGTACGCGGTCGGAGACGCCTCAAATCTGAACTACTGGACACGCCACACTCCCCGCTTACCCGGATTTGCCTTTACGAAATCTTTGGTTGATGCTCGACTGGTGTCTGAAAAAATCACACCCTCAACATCAAGAATCGATATAGTTGCCGGGGATGAGGGTGGGTCATTCGGAAAAAATGACGAATCCAAAGAAATAAGAGCAATAAATACGACGCGTATGATGGCGGCCGAATTTGACGAGCTGAATGATGCCGGACACCGGGAATGGAAAGAAGCAATAATTAGCCTCGGGAAAGATTCGGCGATTGCCGATATTAGTATTGCCGTTGCCGAAGCTTACAGACGAAAAAAATTAGGCATTTTAGAGCCGATAACTATCAATAAAGAAATAACGGGAGAAATAAAAAAAGAGGGTGGTCTTCCGCTTCAGGCACGAAGATAATCAGTTCGGCCCGTTTTTTCCAAATCTATACACCTTTACCAATGAAATCCCCAGTTGTGCCAGCTTCTGCCCCATGCCGGCAAAAAACCAAAGAAAAAACAAATGGACGGTGAGATTTAACGGATCGTTGATCATGTCCGAAGAAAAAAGCTGCTGGCTCAAAACCGCACTCTGTCCACGAAGTTCTTCCGGCATGCCCGCACTTAAAGCTTTTCCAAGATCCAGGCTTACGCCGTCAAATGAAAAAAACCGTGCTGGCTCCGCAGTCCCCTTAAATAATCCGTATCCGTTTAAGAGACAGACGAGTATGACGGTAACTCCTATCGCAATTAATACATATCCTAAAATGTGATTGGTTTTCTCGACGGTTGTTTCTTCCATAACTACTTTATATCACATAAACGGTATAATACCCACATGAAGCAGGTAGCCCTTATCGATCTTGCAAAACCACATAGTCATATTTCCGAAGTAAAAAAAGATCTCGACGAGCTCCAATCTCTTGTTGCGGCATATGGGGGAATAGATGTGGTTCATGTTATACAGCACCGAACCCACCCCGATAAAAACACCTTCATCGGATCAGGAAAAGTGGTGGAGCTTGAAGGAATAGTATCATCAAAAAAAATCGATATTGTAATAATCAACGCCATAGTAAACCCTACCCAAATCTTTCACCTTACAAAGGCACTGTGGTCGGCTAATCCGCTAATCCAGGTGTGGGATAGAATCGATTTAATCTTAAATATATTCGACAAACACGCAAATACCGCCGAGGCAAAACTACAGATAGAAATCGCTCGCATTCATCACATGGGACCAAGAATGTACGGGCTTGGAGGAACCGTTTTATCACGCCAAGGTGGTGGCATTGGTACACGAGGACTAGGTGAGACCAATGTAGAACTAATGAAGCGTCATTGGCGAAACCAGTTAAAAAAGAAGCAGGATCAACTGAATAAAGTTGAGAAAATGAGAGAGCGTCAGATCCAGAATCGCAGCAATTCGGGTATACCCTCGGTATCAATAATCGGCTACACAAATGCCGGAAAGACCTCACTTTTTAATGTTTTGTCGAATAAAAACAAACTCGTAAGAGACGCCCCTTTTGCCACACTTGATAGCGTTTCAGCAAAAACCTACCTCCATCAGGCAAACAAATCTATATTTGTCTCCGACACGATTGGCTTTATCCGCGATCTTCCTCCGGAACTAATTGACACCTTCAAATCAACGCTTTTTGAATCACTTTTTTGCGATCTAATATTACACGTGGTCGACATTACTGATCGCAAGGTTGAAGAAAAAATCAATACTGTTCGTACGATTATCAAGTCTCTCGGAATTAAAAATAGGCCAGAAATTATCGTTTTTAACAAAATAGACAGCTATGACCACAGTCACCATCTCCCAATTCCGTTTCTTAAAAGAAAATACAGACAAAACATGCCTATATTCTTATCTGTCAAAACTTCAAAAAACACCGATCTTCTAAAAAGTACTCTCGCTCAACTTCTGTTCCATAACTGACACATTTAGCACCGTTTAATACTCTTGTATTGGTATGTGAAAATGTTTATTATTTGTGGATAACTTATCCACAAATTATTCACTATTAAATAATGAAAGTTTCGGACTGGCACAACCTTCTAAACAAAATCACGTCCGACAATAAAAATAATTTATTAGTGTCGGTTCTTCGCCAAACCAAACCGCAAAGCGCAACCGACACCGAAATAATCCTCGAATGTGAAAATCAAGGCGTAGAAATATTCCTCAGAAAAAGATCCGCCGACATTGATGCGACCATTTCCAAATATTTAGGAAAAAATACCAGTTTAGTATTTGTTCAAAAGCAGAAAAAAGAATCAGAGCCACCTGTTCCCCTGCTGCAGTACACCCCAACAAGCGAAGATTATATAAGAAAGGCCGGTCTAAATCCAAAACATAAATTTGACAATTTCGCCGTATTCTCAACCAACCAAATAGCTTACGCAGCCGCCCAGGCAATCGCTCAAAATCCCGGAACCGCATATAATCCGTTTTTTATCTGGGGTGGTGTGGGAGTCGGAAAAACCCATCTGGCACAGTCAATAGCCAGAGTTGTCATCGAAGCCGATCACGATAAAAAAATATATTTCTGTCCCGGGGATCAGTTCACCAATGAACTGGTTGAGGCAATAAGAGAAAAGTCTACCCCCAGATTCAGAAGAAAATATCGGGATCTTGACTTTCTGATAATTGATGATGTTCAGTTTATCGCAGGAAAAGTAAGCGTTCAGGAAGAGCTCTTTCACACTTTCAACGCCATCGTCTCAAGAAACGGACAAATAATTCTCACCTCCGATAAACCTCCATTCGAAATAAAAAGTATCGAGGATCGTTTAAGGTCACGCTTCTCAGGCGGACTAATAGTAGACATCCAGCCGCCGGACTTTGAACTGCGCACCGCTATTCTACTTATCAAAGCCAAAGAAAAAAACCTTACTCTTGATATTGAGGCAGCTAAGGTAATTGCCGAACAAATTGTCGACACACGTGCCCTCGAAGGCTGTCTACTCTCAATAGGTGCCAAGATTTGGGGTAAGAAGGACCGTATAGACCTTGAAGTAGTTGCTGATTATTTCTCCGACCAAAAAACACCGGAAAGAAACGTAAAAAAAATACAGCCGGCAGATGTTATAAGAGCTGTTGCCAACTACTACGATGTTAAAGCCTCCCACATACGGGGATCGGAAAGGACAGAGAATTTAGCAATGGCAAGACAAATAACCATGTATCTGCTTCGGGAAGAAATCCGCTTAAAACTGGAAGAAATTGCTTTCATATTAAAAAAGAAGGATCACACCACCGTAATCCATGGAGTAAACAAAATCAAAGCCACCCTCATGAAAGACGTCGATCTTAAAAAACAGATCGATACCATCATCCAAACCCTTAGACAATAAACATTATACCCACAGAATATAAACATCAAAATTACACGATTCTGTGCTTCTTGAAAATCCGCGCGTTATCTTATACACTTATACCCACACCCTACTACTACTAACGTATATATGAAAATAAACATAGACAAAGATCTTCTAGTAACAAAACTTCAATTGTCGTCTAAATTCACATCTTCCCGTTTGGTGTCTTCAACGGTGCTTCAAGGAGTATTGATAGAAGGTACGACAGAAGCGATTCATTTTTACTCGACAAACCTGAGCGCCTACTTTCATACGCAAGTCGACCATAAGCATGAGGGTACTTTCAAGCTTGTTGTGGAACCAAAAAAAATACTGGAGTTTCTGCATTTTTTCAAACCAGGCGATTTGCAGCTTGTTATAAAAGAAAATGAAATTCAGATATCTCAGGGGAGAACGAGAGGGGCATTCCCGATTATTATCGCCGAAGATTACCCTCCATTTCCAAAAATGGAGGGAGATGATCAGGGTATTGATTCTAAGTTTTTCGAACAGCAACTGCCGCTTGTCGTCTTTTCAGCATCGGTAGACGATTCGCGCCCGGCATTAACCGGTGTAAACGTGGTTAAGTCGGACGATTCATTGGTTCTTGTTTCTACGGACGGATTCAGGCTTTCTCTTGTCAAGATTAAGGGAAATATTTCTCTCCCTTCCGTTATAATTCCAGCCAGCTTCTTGGTCGAGATTTCGAGGAGCGTTCGTTCGGGAGAGTTAGTTAAATTTTCATATTCGTCTGAAGAAAAGGCAGTCAGATTTAAAACGAAAGACGGTGATTTTATATCTCGGCTTATCGAGGGTGATTTTCCTCCGTTTGAAAGAATTATTCAGAATGAAAGCTCGACCACCGTAACGATTGACAGGGAGGGTTTTTTGCGTGGTATAAGACTGATTTCTGTGTTTGCGCGCGATTATTCACATATTGTCGTATGTGAGTTCCGTAAAGATGGACTGCATATGCGTCCGAAAAAAGAAGCCAGCGGCGAGAACGAAACATTCCAGGAGATTGAGATCAAGGGCGAGGATCAGGTTGTGGCATTTAACTATAAATTTATCCAGGATTTTCTTAATTCGGTAAAAAGTAAAACAATAAAGATTGAAATCCTGAGACCGGAAGCGCCCGTAACATTCAAACTTTCAGATCAGGAAGAATTTCTGCATATCATAATGCCTGTCAGGCTCCAGGAATAATTATACTTACTTCATGTTACATCGCAGTCACGAAGAACTCAGCCGGTATTTGAGGCAGGGATTGAAATAATTGTATTTTTTTGGTTACTCCGGTCTGTGAAACGGCTTCTGAGGTAATAAATTTTCCTTGAGGTCGAAGCGGGCTGCTTCCCAATATTGCGATTTTACTTCTATTGCCAAGGATCCGGACCAAAAGTATCTTAACGTTAGCCGGCATGGCAATTGCGTTAGTTTTACAGTTGAAGTTTGTGCCTCCGATGACAGCGCCCGCACCGTTTCTTATGTTGTTTACTCCGGTGCCGGCCGGAGAAGTAAGTATTCCTCCGGAATCGGAGATGTATTTATTTATCGTATATGGACCATTACCAGAAATAACGGTTATTTCTAGGGCAATCGCTGAGCAGTTGCTTTCCGAACCGTAATAGGTCGTTATATTTCCCGCATAGGGACTGGAGAAAACGTTATCGACGTATCCCGACATATAGAAAGTGTACTGCTGGTCTTTCTGGACGAGCGGGCTGACAAAATTAGTTCCCGTATTTGTTGAAACTGTAACCGAACTGCTGTTAAGATCTATCCCTGAAAGATTGGACAACTGTAGATTACTGTATAGATAATTACCACCACTAGCTATTCGGTCTCCGATCGCCTTTTCAATACCGGCCTCCGCAGCCGCCAAAGTTTTTTGTGACTCCTCCTCGAGCTTTGTAATCTGTGTTTCGGTGTTTGATTTGAAAGACACGGTCGTAATTACGGTTATGATTGTTGCAAGAAGCATGATGACTATCAAGAGTGCCTGACCTCCCTGTGTTTTTTTATCTGTTTTAATTTTAGTTATTCTTTGATTTTTCATGCCGTATATTATTGTAACTGCTTCCAGTCGTATGTTGCCGTGGATATATAGGGCAACAAATTAATGTATTGATCGATATCGAAGTTTACAAACAAACTCGGTTTTCTATTGTCAGTGCGCACGCGGGAGATGTTTACGGCATTTGTAGTGCTAGCCACATTACCGGTTATTTTTATCGGTTCATCACTTACGCCAAAATCGATAGTATTTCCGACAAATATGCCGCGCGCTTCATCGACCATCTGAGCACCGTCATAAAAATTGATTCTATCGGCGATAATTGCAGTTGATGAGGGTTGTGCTGGGTCGAATGTGTTAGTCGATAGTGAAACCGTGCCAGTCACGATTAATGTGACGTTTTTACTGTTAAAGTGTGCAGCGTTATTTATCGACAGCGATCCGTTCCAGACGTTTATTTTATCGGTTGCGAGCTGATTAAGGTTTGTGATTATTTGGTAACTCTTTCTTGTTTTTACATACTCGAGGAATCTTTGATTGTTGAATGGTGTGATCGGGAAATAATTGTTGGCGCTCCAGTTCTGTCCAGGTGGATATGGTGGAGTTGACTTTCTAGAAACCAATCCGCTGCCAAGAGGCGGTGCAGCGGCGAAAATACCAGTACCGACGCCTCCGATCGATCCGGAGTTGTTGCCGATTATCAGGAAGTTTCCATCGTTATTATAATCATCACCGCTTGCGTCAAACAGTGTCGTGAATACAGGGAATGGTGTCGAGAGAGATCCATGTGAGATCAGACTCGTGTTTTTGATTTTCATGAATGTTAGTCCGGGGTTTAGTGCGAAATAGATATTTTGATTAATGTTTGTATTGCTTCCTCCGTTTGTGTCGTAATCCATATTCACCTGCGTGTTTGCGCTACAGGTTGTTGCTCCTGTCTGGAAACATGGGTTTGTGTACAGCTGTGGGTTGAAACCGTTTGAGATTATAGCAAATACCTGTGAGGGGACCGGGTCGTTGTTGACGTTATCGAGAGTTATCGAGCAATTATATGCGTTTGTTCTTGGTGGTGTGCCTGCTGTTGTTGTGCTGCAGGTTGAGCTTATCCCGGTAGCTGTTGTTGGATTAATGTTGAAACTGGTAGTGGTTCCGCCAATGCCAGTAAGCGTAAATTCATTGCCTGGACTTTGGTTATCGAACTCGCCCAGTGAGCCGGTAATTATTCCGACAGGATATGCTCGTTTAATGAAAGTTATTTCTGTACAGTTGGCTAAATAGTTAACCGCACACACCTGTGCATAATAAGTAGTGTTGTTTCTAAGCACGCCATCCGCAAGCGTTGTTGTATAAGTTCGGGCTGTTGGTGGAATATTGTCGACGCTTATTATTCTTGATGAAAAATCATCGTTATCATCTATATATATGCTAAAGCTAGTATTACCATTTCCGGCGCAGTTATGTCCCCAGGCGGTTCCACACCCCGGTGCTACTGAGGGGAAATTCCAATTAACCTTAACAAATCTTGTGTGAACGATTGCACCACCGTCGGGCTGTGTTACGGTTACTGCGGTCGGTCCTTGTGGTTGTGTGCTGGTACAACATGTTACCGGTCTTACTTCTCCGCATGCAAGACCGTTTCTACATGTTCCAGGGCAACAGGGACCACTACATGTGCATGATTGATTTGTGGTAGTTGTGCCGCAGGCAGATGGACAAGTAGTACCCGTACTCCCGGAGACGGTTTGTCGGCAGAAACCGCCTGCCGGACTACACGCGTTTGCACCCACTCCTGCAACTGCTACACACGAGGTTGCGGAACAGGCTGTATGGAAAGGAGTTGGTGTTCCAGTTGGTGCTGTGGCTACCGTTGGCGTGGGGGTTGGACCTCCAGTAGCGGACCTGACACATATATTGAAATGCGGACTATCTGCACCATAATCAAAAATCATTTGGTTAGCTATTCTATTGAGAGCATAAGGCGGCGACCAAACATCATCTGCTCCCCATGGTAACTGAACGCCATTAATCGACCATCCGACTCCTTTCCCTTGAGGATCGTGATCATACATTAGAACAGTGTCCAATACAACATTTTGAGGAAACGTCACTGTTAATCCGGTGTTACTCCAAGCCAGTGGAACTCCGTTTCTATTTTCCACATCCCACTCAGGGGCCCATGGGGTTACAGCATCTGTAACTGTCCCACCGAGTGCGGTTGGTGAACCGATAGGTAACGGTCCGAGTTCTGAGAATAACAACTCGGTCCCTGCAGGACATGAGCCTGTAGGAGTTGATACCGTTGTTGGTGTCGGCGCAGAGGGTACTGTAGGAGTCGGAGTACGTGTTGGGGTTGGGGTATTGGTAGGACCAGATGCGCCAGAAGCTGTCAAACACGCCGCGTCAATTTTTGCCCAGTCATTACCGTTCGCATCAACCGAAACTCTAAGTTTCGTTGCGTTAGAAGGTGCCGGATCCATGGTTAAAGTGTATGGACCGCCAAAAAATGGGCTAGTTGTAGTAACTGTTTTTGTTATTGTGTGGCTTTTTCTGGTTCCCGGAATAACATTATTAGAACTATTTAGGTACTCCATATATATTAATTGTGTTCCGGCATTATGGGATGCGGAGTAAAATCTCATGCTGTAAGTTTTACCGGCAGTAACATTTATATCCTGATACATAGGAGAGCCATCACTGCTTAGATTATATCCGTAATTAATGTTGTCTGGAGGAATAACCCAAGACGTATTTTTAGCATGCGCACTCCCGTTCCAACCGCTCGGTACACCTCCACTGACAACTTCAAAACTATAATTATTTAATAATCCACCCGAACAGGAAGATGTAAGCGGGGTGGGTGCTCCCCCGCCACAAGTGTTTGAGCTCACAGTCGTTGTATAGTCAAATTGCGCTGTTCTGGGATTGATATTGATTACAGTTTGGTCGGTGCAGGCATTACTGCTGTTAGTTACCGGTTCCGCCCTAAGTATGGTTCCGGACTTATCAACAAACATATCGCAATTTGCCGTGAATGAGAGCGGTATCTCAAATGATGTGCCTATGGGGGCATTTGTCGCTACCTGAAAAGTGTATCTTTTTCCTTGAGGAACGCTTACTCCTGTGCCGCTCAAATTTTGTGTGCTCAGTAGAGTTATAAAAGAAGGTAACCAAGCTTGATCTATGGAGTAGTTGGGTTGCGAACAGGTAAACGAATAAGGATATAATCGTGAATTACCATCGTCGGCCCCAACTCTTTCGTCTATTGTAAAATAATTATCGCCTCCCCAACCATACGGCGGGCTATCGAAATAAGCGCCCGTCATAACCCAATCGCCAGTAGCTCTTACATCGACAGAAAAGGTACAACCTTTTCCTGTATTACCAGTTAAAGTAGTACTTATCCCTTCAGTTAAACTTATAGGTCTGCAGTTATCGGTGTCTTTACGGAATGTGGCAACTTCGGCAGATGCGGAATGTGAGAATATGATGCAGGAAGACAATAATAATAAGGTAACTAAAATAGCTTTACTCATATGCCGATTTACAGTATGTATTTAGAATACCACACCGTACTCTATTAGAATAGCAAATTTAAATGGAAAGTGAAATATTACGTTCATTCCCTTTCAAAATATTTTTTTAACAAATCTTTCGCAATGGGAGCGGCGATGTCCGAGCCCTGCCCTGCTTCTTCAACCAAAACCGTCACGACAATTTCTGGATCCTCCGAAGGTGCATATACCGTAAACCACGCATGCGGAATGCCGGATTCTGCATGTGACTCGGCGGTACCCGTCTTACACGCTACCTGAACGTGTTTTTTTTCTGCTGATCCGGATGCGGAATTTACGCTAAAATCAAAAAAAGGCCAGCCGGTTCCGCCGGTTGAACATGCGTCCACCATTCCTTCCTGTATAACCTTAATATTATCTTTAGTTAACGGAAGAGTAGAGCAATTTCCTTCAGTGTCGGCAAGATATGACTTAAGTTTTAGTATAGTTGGTCTACAGTAGCGGCCATTATTGGCAAATACCGAGGTCATTGCCGCAACCTGTAATGGTGTAACGTTCAGATATCCCTGTCCGATGGATAGGTTATAAGTATCACCAAGAAACCATTTTTCTTTTAAGGTTTCTTCTTTCCAAAAAGGAAAAGGTATGATTCCCGACTTCTCCTCAAGAGGCAAGTCTGATATTTTCCCATAGCCGAATCTCTCCGACCACTTTTTAATATTTGAGGGGCCCAATTTTTCTCCAATTTTGTAAAAATATATATCGTTGGATCTTTTGATGGCCTTTACCATATCTACAAGCCCTTCAGTTTTTCCGTATTCCAGGTAGTACCAATTTCCGAAAGAATGGGTGCCGGCCTTGATCGTGCCGGTATCCTCTATTGTTGTATCCCGATCGACAACTTTTTCTTCCAGTGCAGCGGCGGATATTACAAGTTTAAATGTGGATCCTGGTGGATAGGCGCCTTCCGTTGCTCGGTTAAATAATGGTTTGTTCTGGTCTTTTATGTAAATGGAGGTTTCTTTCGAATTTCCCTCTTCAAATGCCTGAATGTTATATGAGGGAGAGGAAGCCAAAGTGAGGATTTCGCCGGTGTCTGGTTTTGTGGCGACTACCACCGCTCTTTTGTCTTTTATGCTTTCGTAAGCTTCATTCTGAAGGTATTCATCGATCGACAGTTGGATAGTTTTGCCGTCGACGGGCGGAATTTGCGACAACGTGCGTAAGAATTTTCCCTGAGCATTTATTTCGATCAGTTGTTTTCCGTTCTTACCTCTAAGTTCACATTCGAAATGTTTTTCCACTGCTCTTTTACCGATTTTATCACCAGAATTTATCTTGAAAATACATGGATCACTTTCGATATCTGATGAGTCGGCCACCTGACGGTAGCCTATTATATGAGCATTCGCTTCCGGATTAAGATAATTTCTTTTCGAAGATATCCTGTAATTGTCAGAACTGTTTTCATAGGTGCTATTACTGGCAATTACGATCCCTTTACGATCAGTAATGATTCCCCGTTTGGGTTCGATAACAACTTCCCTAATTCTGTTGTTTTCGGAAAGTTGGCGGTAATACTCACCCTTAACGACCGATAGTTGAAACAGCCTAAGCGTGATAGAAAAGAAACACACAACAATTATTGCTAGATAAAAAACCAGGAGCTTTATCGAGCGTTTCGACCATTTTCTATTAAAGCTCATCCCACCATCGATACCTTTTTCGATTATCGGTAATTTTTTCATAATTAAATCGGACAACAAGAGAAGTATAAATGCAGGGCACCTGTTTATTCAATAATCGTCCGCTCCTCTTCTGAGGCGATCACGCGGAATCCTACGTGTGATTGGCCGGCAAAAAACAAACCTTCACCAACTCCGGCAGAAAGCAAAAAATGTTTTTCACCGCCGGTTAAGTAAAAAGTTTCCGTGATGCGGTCCACGGCGGCTGTTGACTGTTTTAGAATAATCTGCAAGCTCGAGTTGGTTATGATAGCCTTCCCTTCATCGGTACTTAAGAAATCTTCGACATCCTGGGTGATCGTCGTCATCCCGAGCAAATACTTTCTCGCTCTTTTGGCAAAGTTGTGCAGGTAGGCGCCGGAATCCTTGTTTTTTATAAGATACCACGCCTCATCCACAATCAACACCCTTTTTCTCCGGTTTTTTCTAACCCTGTTCCAGATATAATCTAGAGTTATATACATAGCCACGGGACGCAGATTTTCTTCCAAATCGCGAATTCCAAAAACCGTAAATGGGTTTTTAATATCGAAATTGGATTGGTGATTAAAAATTCCCGACGCTGAGCCCTTAACAAATTTTTCCAGCCTATCAGATAGTTCTCGCGCTTCGGCAGACTCCATTCCGATAAGAATTTTATACAGATCTTCAAGAAGAGGCGGTTCGGTCTTGAATGTTTCCGGATCCTGTGTTATCCCCTTTTCTCTATAGGTCAGCACCAAAGCCCGGTCAAGAAGCGCATCTTGCGCCGGAGTCAATTCACCCATGATTACCTTCATAAGTGAATGTAGATTAAGCACTTTGTTGGTTAATTCATCCGGCTCCGGATTTTCTGTGGTTAAGTCGAACGGGTTGATTTTATATTTTGATGAAAGCGAGAACTCCACGAATTCGCCACCAACAGACTGGGAGAGTTTTTCATACTCATTTTCCGGATCAAGAATTATGACATGCACGTCCATCATGAGTAGTCTTAGGGTTTCGAGCTTAACAAGAAAGCTTTTTCCTCCTCCCGACTTACCCATGATTACCGAGTTGGCATTTTCCAGTGTGAACCGATCAAAGATAATCAAACTGCCGTCATGCTGGTTGATTCCGTACAAAATCCCCTCATTTTTTGTAAGTGCAGCCGTCGAAAACGGAAAAGTCATTGCGAGTGAAGTGGTGTCCATATTGCGCCAGACCGAGAGCTTATCGTGGAACATCGGTAAAGTTGACTTAAACCCCTCCTCCATTTCAAGAGTTGCCCGCCTTGCGATTATGAGAAGAGATGAGAGGGTCGAATCAATCTGTTTGCATATTTGATCAAGCTCCTCCTCAGTATCGGCCGGGACAGTTATATATAACCCAAACTGAAAAAATCTTTCCGAGCCCTTAGCAAGTTCAGCCTGAAGAGACAGAGCGTCATCAAGGGCTACCTGAACTGTCGGATCAACAACCTTTCCGGCTTTGATGTCGCCTTCGATCGTCGCCTCCATTTCGGCGATCTTTCGGCGCAGTTCTTCAAGTACTACCTTAGCTTCGGTCGGATAAATATACATTGAGGTGTAAACCGGGTGGTCGAACGTGATGAGAGAGTATAACCAGTTGGCGTTTACATATCGTGGGTAACCGACGACGTAAAGGGAGCGATAGTATTTATCATCGATTTTTATATGGTTGAAGTCTACTTCCACGAATGAGGGTGCGATGATATCCTTTATGCTAAGTGTGCCCTTAGCCATCACATCGGCAACATTCTGCGCAGTTGTCGGTATTTTTCCTGCTGATTTTTTTCCTCCGAATCCTAGCATATTATTATCCTGTGGTGGTAACTACATCCGTATAACTGGCAATAGGCGCAAGCTGTCTGCCGGTCGATGATGGATTATACAGATTATAAAACAAATCGACGATTTCCTGCTGCTGCATTACGGTCGATCTTAGGCCGACTTTAGCAAGAAGTCTGAGTAAATGGTCTCTTTTGGGATAAAGAGAGGCTTTGGCACGGCTTATTATATACTCCTTATTCATCCCTTTGGCGTTGACACCGGAAACTCCGAGTTCAAGCGGATTAAATGGAATCGTGAAAAAGAACCTCTTTTCAAGAACTGTGTTTATTTTTACGATATCCTGAATGAACTCCTTGTAGGAGTTCAATCTGTTTTTTATTAAAGCGTTCGGCTGGGTTTTTATTTTTCCATTAAGGTATTCGATGTAAGAAGATATATCCATTTTTTTAGATAAAATCAATATTTGAACCGGGAAAGACAATGAGTTCAGAAGGCTTGCGTAGGCATAGATTATCGAAGCCTGCTCTTCCTGAGAAAGAAGCCAGAAGTTTACCGCACCGATCTCAATAATGCAGGTAGCGGAAAAATCTTTCATTAATAATATATCGTCTTTAACGTCTTCTATGGAAATGAAGCTTTGTGTGGTCGACTTAATCGGGGAAGTCGGTTTTTTAGGTGGCATATTTTATAACATTTCCTTAGAGTGGATTTCTAACGGGTTTGCAGGTGATGATGTTATTGTAATTTTCATTGTATCAAAAAAATATCCTTCTTTCGGGTCTTTGGGTTCGATGGTGTACTCCCCCTGAGGAATAGTGTGAAACGTGGCGAAAACACCGTGGGGGTTGGTTTTCAGAAGTCTTATCGGCTTATTGTTTTTGTCTTTTATATAAACCAACACACCAGGCAGCGGGATTTTTTTATTGTTTTTAACTGTTCCCAGCAGAAATGGTTTATTTGGCGCCTCAACAGTTTGCTGCAGCGCTTGCGGCAGAGGAGTTGCCGTTTTTGTTTTAGTGTTTTGTGCTGCTGGGGCTTGTGTCTTTGGTTGTGTTTTTGGGACAGGCGGTTTGTTTAATAAGCTTTGGATCTGTTGTTTTTTAATGTTGGGCTCGGGTTTTGGTTGAGTGCGCGTGAGATAAGAGGCGAGTTTTTCTCTGGTCTCGATATGTGCTGAAACTTTATGTGGGTCGGAAACGTAGTACAAATCATGTAGAACGGTTATTGATGGATTATTTTTATGATAAGTATATTGTGTGGGCGCATTGAGTCTTTTCCAGAGATTTTTTATCCACACATCAAGCGGACGATCCTGTATCGGTAAAAACGCGAATGCGATGCCGAAACCGGCGGTGATCAGTGCCATCATTACGTTTATGATCGGAATCGGGATTATCTTGAAAACAACAAATGCGGAAGGAAAAAACACAACCAGATATAGAAACTGATGCAGCGTCATGAATCCGATCAGCTTGAATTCAAAAGAAGTGATCTGTCTGGGGATTGGATGTTGCTCCATGTACTAAGTATAGCGTTTATTGTCGCTATGGCAAGAGAGTTACCACCAGGTTATCGATAAGTGATAGGTTTTTCTGTTTGGGGCAGAAGAAGACTCATTTTTCTGCTTTTTACATTTATTCTCTCTATAAAGACAGTTATTTTTTGTCCGATCTTTATATTTTCCGCTCCGGCTAATTTGCTTACGTGAATCAGTCCTTCAACGCCAGGTTCTAGTCTGACAAAATATCCATATTGTTCTTTTCTTACCACTTCTCCTTCGATAGCCTTGTCTTTGGGATATTTTTCTTCAATCGAGTCCCAAGGATCTTTACTAAATCTCTTTATAGAAAGGTTTAGTTTCAAATCTGTTTCATTTTTTTCGACTACGATAACATTGATGGTTTCTCCCTGACGTACGTAGGAGGCGGTATCGGTTACTTTTTCCCATGATATTTCCGATATGTGAACAAGTCCTTCGACTCCACTAACTTCACAAAAGACTCCGAATTCTGAAACACCAAGCACCTTAGCTTCATACTTTTCTCCGACTTTTATTTCATCGAATCGTTTTTTTAATTCTTTATGAGATATGTTCAGTGCAGATGCCTTCTGTGAAACTACCAATCTATTTTTTATCTGGTCCACTTCAAGAACTTTAACCTTAACCTTTTGTTTCTCCAGTTTTTCCGGGTTATTGAGATAGTCTACTGTAAGCTGGATTTTCGGAATGACGCCGCGAATGCCCATAAAGTCTATAAAAACTCCACCTTTTCCATACTCGCCGCAGACAACCTCAATATTTTCTTCCTTATCTTTCTTTTCTTTGAGAATCTCCCATTTTCCTTTTTCGAAGAATTTTCGCATAGATACAACCGGAAATCCTTCTCTTGATTCTTCCGATATCACGCGCACATGTACATTATCGCCGATTTTGAGATAAGGCAGATATGTGGATATTTCCTTTACTTCTCGATCGCCAAGAACAGCGTGGGCTTTGCCCCCGACATTAAAAGTAACGCCTTTTTTTGATAAAGCAACAATCATCGCGTCAAGTTCTTGATTTTTTTTGACTGTTGAAACCGAGCCTTGCTGCAGAAGTGAGTCCATTAGGTTGAGGGTTTTGGCTGGGTTTTTAGTTTTCTTTTTTGTCATTGGTTTGAAGCTTCCTCCTTTTTTCCTACCTTGCGGTAGGTTTATACTTTACCAAATGATTGTAAAAAAAACAAGTACATCTTTGTGAGGCTCTTAATGCTATCCCTTTAAAAACAACAATCCTTATCTGCCTTGAGGGCAGATAAGGATTCTGTTGTTTCTAACGTTATTTAATCATTCTTTTCAGGCTTTTTCCTGCTGTAAAGCCAGGAGTTTTTGTGGACGGGATCTGGATAACCGCACCTGTCTGCGGATTGCGTCCTTTTCTTGCGGCTCGCTTTCGGACCATGAATGTTCCGAACCCGGTAACGACCACTTTTTCACCTCTCTTCATCGCGTCGGTAACGGAGCCGAACACTGCGTTAACAGCGTCTTTGGCCGCTTTTGAAGTAAGACCTACTTTTTTACTTACCTGAGCCACTAAATCAGCTTTTGTCATATGTTTTCACCTCCTCACAATTAAAATAAATAGTAGTAATTTGTTACGACAACGCCGTCATTTGATCAATGCAAACGCTATCGTGTATTCGTATGCGCGCTACGGATAGGGAAAAGCTTAGTGGTTTTTGGGCTTCTTGTCAATCTATATTTTAAATATCTTTATACAACAATCTATATCAAAATCGTTTTGTCACAATAGTACAAATCGAGTTTAGATCTTTGTTGTTTCTTCCGCTCGGAATTCTCTTATTATAGTGACTTTAATTTGGCCCGGAAAAACGTCGAATTTTTTTTCCAAATTTTCCTTAATTTTTTTCGCCAGAATCATGCACTCATCATCATTGATCTCCTCAGGTCTTACAATGATGCGGAGTTCACGCCCAGCCTGAAGTGCATAGGCTTCGCGTACGCCTTTTTCTGTTTTGGCGATCTCTTCGATCGTTTTGATTCTTTTTATGTATTCCTGGAGATCCTCATGTCGTGCGCCAGGCCGTCCACCAGAAACCGCATCGGCGATATATACGATGATCGATTCAATCGAGGGGAACGGAATGTCCTCATGATGCGCAGCGACACAATCAACAACAGGTTTTGGAAAATGAAACTTATTGAGAAGGTCTACACCGAGGTCTACGTGAGATCCTTCTTTATCGTTTACCACTTTTCCTATATCATGCAGCAGGCAGCCCAACTTAACCGTATTCACATTGGCTTTCAGCTCATGGGCGAGGGCGACGCCGATCCTTGTTTCCTCAAGGGTGTGTAAAATCATGTTTTGCCCGTAAGAGTAGCGATATTTGAATCTTCCAAGTAGTTTGGTCACTTCTTGCGGCAGGTTGAAAATACCCACTTTGTGAGCGAGCTCGTTTCCGCTTTTGAAAATGATGAGTTCTATCTCTTCTTTTACTTTTTTAACGATTTCCTCGATTCGCTGCGGCTGTATTCGGCCGTCCCTAATCAGTCTTTCAAGAGAAATTCTCGCGATTTCCCGTCTTACCGCATCAAATGAGGATAATCTCATTACGCCCTCTTCCTCCAGGTCGACATCTACACCGGTCGCAAGCTCGAAAGCACGGATATTGCGGCCGTCTTTCCCGATAATGCGACCCTTGAATTCTTCGTTTGGAAGTTGAACTACGGATAAAGTATATTCGGCAGTGTAGTCGGTGGCTCCGTAGCGCATGGAGTCTATCAATATTTCCTTTGCCTTTTCTTCTACTGCGATCTTTATTTCCTCCTCAGATTGCTTTATTCTTTTGGCCACATCCGCCTTCAGCTTATCTTCCCATCCGGCGAGCATTAGGTTGCGGGCCTGGTCTTTTGTCATCTGGGCAACCGATTCCAGTTTTTGTAAAATAAGGTCTTTTTTGTCTTCCAGTTCTTTTTTCAACTGATCGATTTTTTGCTTTTCGCGATCGATCTGTCCGCGGTCACGATTAATTGAGTTTCTCGTTTCCTCAAGTTGCTGTTCTTTTCTGTTTAGAGTTTTTTCCAGCTCGATGCCTTCCGTAAGTGTTTTTCGTGCTTCGCGCTCGGCTTCCTGCTTAATTTTCAGAGCTTCCTCGTTTGCTTTAAGCACGATTTCTTTTGCCTTTTGTTTGGTGCGCAATAACTCCTCCTGACGCTCCTCTTCGCTCTGGAAGAGACGTCTTAAAAATGACTTAAACATAGGATATTTATTAATTATCGAAGATCAGACCGCAGGCAATCTATAAATATACAGCCCAACACCCAATAGACAGATTAAGTAAAATCGCTACCAGATATGAATGTCTTATTAGGATTTACTGTATGAAGTGTTCCACGAGTAATTAAATTAAATGTGGTCCAGATTTTTTTATAGATGTGGCCTGAATTCATGTACCAGTCTTATTCGATTCTTATACGAAATTTATAATTGTATGTATTTTACTCTGTTTCCTCTAGTTTATCAACAACTTTTTTGATCGTTTCCCAGGAAAAACCCCTTGACTGAAGGAAAGAAGCGGATTTTTTGAACCGGTCTATTTTGGGCAAATCGGAGATTTTTCTCCAGCGAGTCTGAAGTGCGTTAAGTGCCATTTCTGTTTCATCTTGTGTGTTTTCGGAAAAATACTCGTCTATCAGCTGTTTTTCTACCCCCAGGCGTATAAGTTCTCCCTTTAGTACATACTGGCTTTTTTGTTTGCGGCTGTTTCGTGAGCTGACAAACCAGTTGATAAACGCAGGATCATCAATATACTTCTTCTCTTCTAAAATTTTCAGAGCATCTTCTATTGTTTGTGTTGTCCAGCCGAGATTTTCACCTTTTTTCAATAGATATTTTTCGATCTCTTTTTTTGTCCGCGCCCTGAATTTTAGGTAAAAGTAGGCAAAATTCAGTGCCTGGTTCAGATCGTCTTTTGCGCTCATGATGTTTTGGTAATCTTTACTGCGGCTGCGACACTTTTTCGGTCGTATCTTTTATTATCTGTTTTTTTAGTTTTTCGTCCTTTTCGAGCACTTCCTTTATTTGTTCTTTTCCCTGGGCAAGCGTCTGGTCTTTGTACTTCAAAAAGGAACCGCTCTTAGTAATCACCCCTGCGTTAATTGCCGTGTCCACAAGTCCTTCCATGCGATCCACTCCTTCCGCAGTAATCACAATCTCAGCTTCCTTAAAAGGTGGTGCTACTTTGTTTTTAACGATTTTGACTCGTGCTCTCGCCCCGTACACATTGCCATTTTTTTTCAAAGTTTCGATTTTTCTGACATCCATTCTCACAGAGGCGTAAAACTTGAGTGCCATACCTCCGGTGGTTGTTTCGGGATTGCCGAACATTACGCCTATTTTCAGGCGCAGCTGGTTGGTAAAAATTATTGTGGTTTTGGATTTGGAAACAACTCCGGTGAGCTTGCGAAGCGCCTGTGACATCAGCCTTGCCTGGACACCCATTTGGGAGTCACCCATCTCTCCTTCTATCTCGGAGCGTGGAACAAGCGCTGCGACCGAGTCGACAACAACAAGATCAATACCGCCTGATCGTATAAGCGCTTCGGTGATTTCAAGTGCCTGCTCACCTGTGTCCGGCTGGGAAACAAGCAGGTCTTCTAGTTTGACACCGATAATTTTCGCCCAGGCCGGATCAAGAGCGTGTTCCGCATCGACGAATGCGGCAGTCCCTCCGGCTTTTTGAGTCTCGGCTATTAACGATAGACAGAGAGTAGTTTTTCCTGAAGATTCAGGGCCGAAAATTTCAATAATTCTGCCTTTTGGCACTCCCCCGACCCCAAGTGCAAAATCGAGAGGCATGATGCCTGTTGGAATTACATCGATTGCCGCTGCTGGTTTTTCACCTAGTCTCATAATCGATCCCTTACCGAACTGCTTTTGTATCTGTTCGATCGCCATGTTTATTGCCTGTTTTTTTGGGCTATTGTCAGATGGTTTCATGATTTTAAGAAAATTTTATAAAACTCCGGTATCATTGTAGCAGAATAGAAAACTTTGTCCATCGCATATATGCGACAAAATCACACCACGTAAAAGAGAGTTACTACAATAAGGCCCCATAAGACCATAGTGGTTATAAGAGGTTTATCTGTGGTGATTATTTTTTCCGGCCTCTCGCCTTCCGATTTATCGTAAAGCAGCTGCGCGTATCTTGATAATCCGTAAACAACTACCGGAATTGTAACCATCATCCATTTTCTTGCTTCAAAATCAGGATACCAGCTCGAAACCAGTGTGGAAAGAATTCCGTTTGTTGCCGGCAGCTTTTCAATATTATAAGTATATGTTGCGTAGCTGATGAGAGTTGCAGTCGCAAATACATAAGTTAAAAAATCAAGAAGCGGTCCCTTGTAGCCATACAGCGACTCCCTCGTGCCTTGAACATTGGATTTCAGCTCTGCGTGCCGTTTTATGGTCGCCATAAAAAGCGAGATGAAAAATATCGTCAGCAAGAGCCATATTGGAATATGAAATCCGGATACCACTTCTCCGGCAAAGGTACGGATCATGAAAGAAAAGGAAATCGCAAAAATATCGATGAGGGGATATTTTTTCAGATATAGAGAATATAAAAAATGGAGAAGTATAAAACCGAGCGCAAGTAAAAAGAACTGCACCGAGATCCCAAGTGCGATCAGTAAAGATATTAATGTAAGAATAAATACGAAAAATGTTGCTTGTGCGATAGTGATTTTTCCTGAAGCAAGCGGGCGGTTTCTTTTTACCGGATGATTTTTATCGTACTTGTAATCTATTATGTCGTTCAGGATATAGGATGCTGATGAGAGTAGGCAGAAATTCACAAAGGCGTATAAGCTTACAGATAATTCGTTCCATTGGAATAAGTTTCCGGAAAATAATATAGCAGTTAAAACAACTAGGTTTTTGATCCACTGATTTACTCTCAATACCCGTGCCGTAAGATAAAGGGAGTCTTTATATTTCATCACCGATCATTATACTATATTAACAATCCGGACTTGACGGAAACGAGTTTATTGTATTAATACGATCAATATAGTAAGATACTGTAATAATGTTTTCCTTAAAACGACCATATTTAATCGTCCCACAGCTTATTGAGCAACCTACTTGGGGTGGTGAATACATCCTCGATATGAAAGGCTGGTCTAATCTCCCAGGCCTTAAAGGAAAAAAAATTGGTCAAAGCTACGAGCTCTTCGGTCGTTCCAAGCTGCTTCTAAACATCGACGACACCGATTTCAGTAGGTTTCTCCCAGAAATAAGCTCATCCGAGGGCCATATGTTTCGAAACGACGATTATCATCTTATAGAAGGTAAGGATTTTATTACTGTTGGTCATGTTTCCAAACACATGCCGCTCCTTCTGAAGATGAATCAGGCGTATGGAAATTCTTTTCAGCTCCATATCAAGCCGGGAGTTGTTCATCCCCACTGGAAGCCCAAGCCTGAATCATGGTACTACTTTGAACCCGGATTAGTCAGTTTTGGCATAAAGGAAGGCAAAAATGTAGACGAGTACAAGAAGGTGTGTCACCTTGTTGATCAGGAAATGAATCGTTTAAGTATGCTGGTTAAGGCCGGTGAAATGAATATAGAAGCGGCAAAAGCACAGGCGGAAGATTTCATCAAAAAAAACAATCCAAAAGAATTCGTGAATATCCATGAAACACAAAAAGATTCGATCATCGATCTGAGCTCCGGCGCGGTACATCACTCATGGGAGGAAGATCGTAAAAGATTTCCGAAAGGTAATATTTTATATGAAATACAGCTTGACGTAATGGACCCGATATGTACGATCAGGTCTTTCGACCAAGGTAAAATGAAAGAGGACGGATCGATAAGAAAGATTCACATTGATGATTATTTTCAATACATCGACACAGATCCGGCTGCCAACGACATAAAAAACGCTACCCGACACGCTCGAGGCAATAGTTTATTGAAAACTCCTTACTACTCGATGGACAGGATTGAAATCAAGCATGATTTTGGTGATAGGACTGGGAATAATTTTGTCCATCTTTTCGTACGCGAGGGCGCCGTAAGTGTTGAGGCGGTCGACGGCAAAGTACGGGTTGCGCAAGGTCATTCTTGCTTTTTGCCTAAAGAAGTCGGCTTTTATAAAATCCTGCCTCAGACTGCTCGGGCGGTTGTGTTAAAAAGTTATTGTCCATGATATGTTATTTCACTATCAATCATCATGTCTCCTTGAAAAAAAATTTATAAATGCAACATTTTCTCAACTGTCGGATTATTTAGCTCATCTAAATAAGGTGGCAGAAAGCGGATCATATAATTTTCCGGAAAGCTCTATCAATCTTCCCGCCGATGAAAATTTATTGCAAACCGTCATCGAAACAGCAAAAAGATTCGGCGGTAAAAAAATAAAATACATAATCGATATCGGTATCGGAGGCTCCAATTTAGGTACAAAAGCGATATATGATGCGCTTGTCGGTTTTTATGACAATCTCGAGGTAGGTAGGTATCCGAAGATTTTTTTCGCCGATACCACTAATCCGGTGTTTCTTTCAAAGCTTGTATGTTTGATAGAGTCTCAAGTTCAGTCGCCGGAAGAGATAGTGGTCAATGCAATCAGTAAATCTGGCGGAACCACCGAAACGACCGCGAACATGGAAATAATCCTGCAGGCCGTTAGGAATAAATTTGGAAACGATGGATTAAAAAGAGTCGTGGTCACAAGCGGCGAAGGGTCTAAGTTCTGGCAAGGTGCGAAAAGTAATGGTGTGGAAACCCTCGCTTTACCAGATACAGTCGGCGGACGCTACTCTGTTTTTTCAACAGTTGGCTTATTTCCGCTTGCTGTTGCCGGATTCGATATCACAGCACTTCTTGAGGGGGCGCTTTCTGTTAGAGCACAGTGTTTGCTCAAAGAGGTGGAAAAAAATCCCGCCATTATGTCGGCGATTTTCCTTTACGTTCACGCCAAGGAGGGCAGGGTTATTAATGATAATTTTGTTTTTAACCAGGAATTGGAGTCGGTTGGTAAATGGTACCGGCAGCTTATGGGTGAGAGCATCGGAAAAGAGCACGATTTAGATGGTAAAGTAGTCCATGCCGGAATAACGCCCACAGTTTCTGTCGGATCAACTGATCTACATTCGGTGGGACAGTTATATCTTGGCGGTCCGCGAGACAAAACCACAACATTCATTTCCGCAGCAAAAAATTCTGCAGATGTGCAGATTCCTTCATCGCCCCTCATGCCTGGTCTGGTTGACAGTATATACGGGAAAAATGCCTCCGATATTATGAGAGCAATCTTAACCGGCGTCAAGGAAGCCTACAAAAAACAACGATTACCTTTTGTCGAGGTGCAACTGGAAGAAATTTCTGAATATTCCCTGGGAGAGTTCCTGCAATATAAAATGATCGAAATGATGTATTTAGGAAAATTATTGAATGTAAACACCTTCGATCAGCCACATGTGGAGCTGTATAAAATCGAGACGAAAAAGGTATTAGAAGGAAATTAAACTCAGGCGAATATTTCCTGTAATCTTTTTTTAATATTCGGGTGGAATTCCATCGTATCCAAATCTTTTTTCGACACCCAACGGTATTCAAGTAATGTTTTTTCCAGAGAAACCGGCGCGGTATTTTCTACGTGGCATAAAAAATGTTGACCGTGGTAAAACCAACCACCGCTTTCAAAAACATCCTCACCTATCCACTTGTGATCAATTACTTTCAAGCCAACCTCCTCAAGTGTTTCTCTCTTCAATCCGTCTATTATAGCCTCCGGAGGCTCGATTTTACCTCCAGGTATAGTCCAGAAACCGCCATCAACCGGTTCTGTTGGTGATTTTTTTACTACTAATATTTGTTTTTGGTTGTTTTCTATGAATGCTGCGACTGCAAGCACAACCGGGTATTTGTCTAACATTGTTACATTTTACTCGATGCGATAGATTTTTACAACGGTCCGAATTAATTTAGTAGATATTTTTCAACTGCCCCAAAAACCATATGGTTTGTGAATGCGTAGCTTAGGTTATGCGGAAGTAGGTAACGGCTTTTGACCGAAGGCGTCGGAAACAGCCAGAGCATTCCCGAATCCAGCTGGATAAGTTTATTATCGTAAATGACAAGATTACTAGAAAGCTGGATCTCCGGTATTTGATTGTGATTTTTTATGTATCTCTCAAGCGGCTGATGGTAGTTGAGCAGATATTTGTATGCAGTGTCAAAGCCCATTAAATCCAGACTGCAACCATCATGTCTAAGCAGATCCCTGTTTTTTTCTAATATTTCTTTTAACTGCATCCTTAAGTCGTAGTTATTTATAAGCGCGGACGTTGTCAGGGGTCTAAATTCCGGCACAAACTGCGACGCGATGAGGCCGGTATCATAGGGAGTCTCGACGACGGTTGTTTCAGGGCACGGAATTTCATATTTTTTAAGAAGCAGCGACTCTTCCTGCAGCTGCTCGTTCGTTGGCGCGCCTAAATAAGGTATGTTTTTTGGAATTTTAACAATGCCAGCGTTGTCTCCGATTGAATATATGTTATTAAAAAAACCCTTCTCGTTTAGAGGTCTTAGTGTTTGATGAAATCCCTGACCAAAAGCCGCATCCGCAAGAAGTATATCTCTTGATGGTATTTTGCAGCCGTTTTCTGAATGTTTTTTTGTTTCCGTCAACATAAAATAAAGGCGACCGTCAGGCCGCCCTTATTCTATCATACATACTTACTACGCTTGTTAAATATCTCCGTAAAATCGGAAATCGGCCGGGGTCGGATACATAAGATTTGTCCTCGCCTCATCGTATTTAACCTTCACATAGCTTTCTATAAGTTTTTCAGCAAACACGCCGCTCTTAACAATCGGCCGGCAAGCGGAAAGAGCATCGAGTGTTGTGAAAATTGATCCGGGAGTCTGTTTTACTCCCGATTTTTCCCAGATGTTTTCATCAAAAGGTCCGAATCCGAGCTTAGTAGGATCGAGCTTGTTTTTTAATCCGTCCAGACCGCAAACGAGCTGTACGGAGAAGGATAGGTAAGGATTGCACACCGGATCAGGACAACGAAACTCTATCCGTTTTGATTTTTCCTCCTTCATAAAATACATAGGAGTTCTAACAGCGGCGCTGCGGTTGCGTTTTGAGAATGCGATCGATGTTGGTGCTTCAAAGTGCGGCACGAGTCGTCGATAGGAGTTGACGGTTGAATTGGTTATTCCCAATATTGCTTCGATGTGGCTCAGTAGTCCTGCCGTATATGAAAGCGCGTCTTTTGAAAGTTCGCCATAACCTTTCGGGTCATAGAAAATATTTTTGTCTTTATTGAAGATGCTCTGATGGGTGTGCATGCCAGACCCATTATCGCCGTAAATAGGTTTCGGGAGGAAGCACGCTGTCATGCTGTATTTTTTCGCCAAATTGCGGGCGACATATTTATAAAGCATTACATGATCGGCAGTCTCAACAAGCGGTCCATAACGCAAATCTATTTCTACCTGTCCGCCGGCGGCAACTTCGTGGTGATGTACCTCGACTTTTATGTCCATATTCTCAAGAATTGCTACCATCTCCGATCGGTAAGACTGTAATTTATCAAATGGCGGTACCGGAAAATATCCACCTTTATTCAGTATCGGATACCCATCCGGCTCATCGCCATCTATCTCTCCCTGTCCGATAAATATTCCAGATTCGTAAGGTGATAAATGCACATCCAGATAATCAAAAACGAAAAATTCAATTTCCGGTCCCCAATAAGAAATGGTTCCCAAGCCCGAGTTATTGAGGTATTTTTCCGCTTTTTTCGCCGTGTAACGGGGGCACTTTTCATACATTTTGCCGACATTCGGGTCGAAAACGTCGCAGATTACGATTGCCGTTTTGCTGAAGAAAGGATCGATGTATACCGCATCGAGATCGGGCTTAAGAAGCATATCGGATTCATGAATATCCATAAATCCCCTGATACTCGAGCCGTCAAAGCCAATCCCTTTTTTTACCGACTCCGGTGTAAATTCTCTCGATATGAGTGTCATATGGTGCCATACTCCCCTCAAATCAGTAAAGCGCAGGTCGATGTCGGTGATCTCCCCGGATTTAATAAGCGAAAACAATTTTTTAGCGTCTATCATAGAGGTTGAAAAATAATATTAAGAAGACGACGTTGTCTTGCAGTGGCTCTCTACATTGAGATTTCAAGAATTATATATCAGAAATTTTGGTTTTTCAAATCGAGTTTATTCCGAATAAATCAAGATAACTGCACTCGCAATTTCCTTAACGGTTTTACGTTTATTCATCGCTTCGCGACGGATGAACTGGTAGGCTTCTTCCTCAGAGATATTTTTTACCTTCATAACAAGACCCTTGGCCCTATCAACGATTTTTCGCTCCTCCAACCTAGATTCTAAATTATCAACCTTCCTTTCAAGCAGTACTTTTTCAAACGCTGTCGATATTATTCTTACAACAGCCTCAATGGTTTTTATCTGCTCGCTCGTAAACGAATAAGGTTCTTTATGCTGAAAATTTACCACACCCACAATCCCCTCCTTGTCAACAACCGGCACCGATAAAAACGCCTCGAATAAATCTTCCGGCAGTTCGCTGAATTTCTTAAATCGATAATCCTGATATGCGTTTTTTTTCAAAACCACCGTTTCTTTATGTATCGCCGCCCAACCGGTGATCCCCTCCCCCTCCTTGAGCGTTATCTTGCCGATTAGTTTTTTATGAGGTTTTTTGGAAGCGGCCAAAATGAAAAGTTTTTTCTGCCGGTCGTAAAAATATATCAGGCAGGAATCGACGGGTATGATGTCGCCCAACAACTTCACCAGTTTTTTGAGAAATGTTTGAAAATCGAGCGATTGAAAGACTGTCAGATCCGCAAGCAGCCCGACTATTGTCGCAAGAGAATTTTTTTTCCGCATGGGAAATTATATACCCATCGCCAACGAATTCGCAATGGGTATAAGCGTCTGTAAGCCCCGTTCGTAGAATATAAGTTGCAAACTGGACTACATTCGCTATATCATCTCGGCAACCTTTCTGCCCAAAGCAACCGCGTAATTCGTCCCGCGATCGTAAGGGTAAGTCATGTCCAGATTTGTAATATAAAAGTTGTTTATCGGAGTGCGGAAATCCGGCTTGTTTTTTAGAAATTTACGATCGAATATCGGCTGAGCAAAAGGCGCTTTCCAGAGATATGTGTTAATGATTCCAAAGTCCGATTTTCCGCTTATTTTTTTAAGATAAGGCAGTAAAAAATCCAATAATTCCTCTTTTGATTTTTTCATTAATTCATTATCGTTATCCAAATAATATCCGATATAAGCCAGTTGGTTGTCATTGTAATGCTTTGCGCTTATAAAATTAGTGTGCTGTCCGACAAACATCATCGGAATTTCCGGATCTGATACGTTCAGCCAGTAGGCGGAGTCAAGTATCGGTGTTTTAGTTTCCAGTACTAGTACTAGCGCATTAAGATATTCAAGCGATCGTAGACTGTTTGTGTAAGATGCAGGAAATATTTTTTCCGTAACTTTGGCGGTAACCGGAGTCGGTAAAGTCGATATGACAACGTCAAATACACGATCGGTATTGTTATATTTGATGACGAATCTCTCCCCCTCCATATCTATGCTGTCGACAGGGCAGCCCTTACGTATCTTCACGCCCGCCTCGGTCACAACGCGCTCCAGATGGTCGGTGAAGGATTGGAACCCTCCCTTCATATACCCGAGTTTTTTTGTTCTTTTGGATATTCTTGCCCAAAAAAAGGAACTTAAAATATTCTCCGCATATTTACCGAATTTTTTCCGAAACAATTCTTTCCATAATATGTCCCAACTATGTTGCCCCATCGTTTTTACCAGAAGATCTTTTGCCGTCATTTTCTCATAAAGCTGTAAATGGGGTGAGAAGCGCAGTGCCGCCAATACAAAAGCTCCTCTTATTTTTTCCAGCATCGAAAGAAGCGGAAATTTCATAAATCCCTGCGGAGTATCTAAGGGAAATATGCGGTAATTATTATTAACCTTATATAAGGACGCGGTTTGCGGTGAATAAAACAGTATTTTGTCAAATTTTATCTCTTCTGCAAAACGGATTATGTCTGAGTCGGAAGCAAAGATGTGGTGATACGCCCTCTCAAGCGGCCATTCCCAGTTTCCCGGATTGAAACCCGATGCTAGACCACCTAATTCGGTATTACGCTCAAATAATTCCACTTCGTGCCCTTTTTTTTGTAAGTCGTAAGCGGCTGTTAGTCCGGCATAACCACCACCCAAAATTGCGATATTCATAGCATGATTAGATCAGATATAATTATTCCCGCGCAATTACCGAAGAATATCCGAAGGCTTGTGATCTTTAAGAAATTCGATAATTGCCGTTTCGATGAAAACATAAATCGGTACCGAGAGAAGTATACCAAGGAATCCTCCCAGTCTGCCTCCGATTATAAGAACGATCAAGGTAATAATCGGGTTTATTCCCACCGTTTTCTTCATAACCATGGGTACGATCATATTGTTTTCAAGCTGTTGTATTACGAAATACGAAGATCCGGCGAGAATACCGGTCAATGATGAGTTTGAGAGTCCCAAAATTATCGCCGGTATGGCGGAAATGACCGGTCCGATATTGGGTATAGCCTCAAGCAGTCCGGCAAGCACCGCAAGGGGTAAGGAATAGCGGCTCATGCCGATGAGATTTAGAGTTATAAAGGTAAGCATTCCTATTATAAGCATTAATGTGAGCTGGCCCCAGAACCAGGCGGACATCCGCTCCTCCGCCCGGACTATCACCCTTCCGGTTATGTGATTCTCACTGTCATCGAATAAGCGTGCGAAGAATTTTTTTAATATATTTTCTTCGATAAGAAAATAAAATCCAAAAAACAATGTCGAAATAATAAACAAAATGTTGGAGAATATGCTTCCGGCCAGGGAGAATATATTGTTCGTTATGGAAGGCACATACTGGGCAATAGAGTCTTCCTTTATCCAGCGCTGCGCTTCGGGGCCCATATTGGCGAGGATGTCGGGAAAGTTTCTAATCAGAGCAACGGTTTCGAGAGTTAACGGGGGAATAACGATACCAAAAAGTACTATTATCAATAATATAAATGAAATGTACACGATGGTCACGGCGGCGGTGTGTGGTATACCGCGTTTCTTGAGCATTTGTACTACCGGACGAAGAGCACTCATGAGTATGAATGCGATAAAAAGCGAATAGAGCAAATCCTGAATCAGCCAGATTATATAAAGCAGCAGAACCGTTGCAACGGCAAAAATAATTGTCCGCGTCGATATTTCCACCTTAAACTGCTTCATGTAAATAATATACCAGTTTCTCATTGACTTTTCCCGTTTAATAGACAAGAATAAGATATGGATAAGGAAACAATGGACGAGGCCTTTTTAAAAAATCCGCAGCTTCTTTTGGAATGGACAGCACCTATAAGACCCCATAAAAAACCGAGTGCTAATATAATGCGTTTTTATCTTGCCCTGGCACTATTACTATCTTTGTTTGTGGCTTTTTTCAGCGATACTTTACTTCTTATTCCGATCTGGGCGGTTCTATTTCTTTTTTACACGCTCACTATCACTCCAGCGCAGCAAATCAAACACCGCGTAACGAAGTTCGGTATCGAAAGCGCCGATATGACTGCCCGCTGGGAAGTGCTATCTCATTTCTATTTTTCACAAAGATTTGGTTACACCATATTGACCGTGGTCAGCCATCCCCCTTTTAATCATCATATGTATTTTGTCGTGCCCACCGAGCAGTTGAAAAACAACCTCATTCACGTATTGTCCGAACATATTATTTATCAGGAAAACCATCATAAAACCATAACCGAAAAAATTATCGATTGGCTTGCGTTTCTTGTGCCCGGAGACGATGACTCCGGCACAAATAAATAATACGTGATGCCGGGCACAGCAACTCGTCTGCGACGTTATTAAACTATATGTAATTTGGTAAGAAGGGCGGTGAATATATGGCGAATCACGAAATATTACCATCACCGATTGCTCACGAAATGGCCACACTGACAGAAGGAGGCAAGGGGTTGAATCAGATGCATGTGGGGTATAAGACTTTTGACGGCAGATCCGGAATAGTGACATTCGATACCCACCACCAGGGAAATACCGGTACGGAAGATCACATCGTTGTTGAAGAAGCTGGTCGCCGATCGGATTTATATGCGGAGCAATTCAGCGGGAATATTCTTGGTACAACCGGCGATCAGTTACCGGACTTAAACAATGTGAGCTCTTGGGAGCCGAAGTGGACCGAAAGTTAAGCGGCTGAGATTATCTGACCAAACGCCGCCGGTGTAATTTCTTTTACACCAAACACCCTCCCCCATTTAAACACACCTTCATCGGTGGAAACGATAGCTGCGTTTTGTTCCCGTGCTAGCATTATTAGGTCGAGATCTGCCAAGCTGTCTAAAAATCCGAAACGGGTCGCCTGCCGATAGCGTTCACGGAAGTTTTTGATTACCGGACCTATTGTTAATTCGAATTCTTTTTTTGATTCAAAATGTTTGTTCTCTGTTAATTTCGCCATCTGTTTCAGGTTCTCCTCGCCTATCGAAAGCCCGCGATAGCTTCTTGTCCGAATATCTTCTATTAATTCGTAAAATACGGCTGAAGGTATCTGGTCGCGGTGAATCTGCGGAGATTTTACGGTAATTATTGAAAGCAGGTTTTTTATAAAAGATTGTTCTTTGTCTTCGAAAAAACTCAAAAACTCCTCAACTATCCGCGGGGGCATGAAAAACTCGGCCGTACCGGCTTTTTTGTGTTTTTTTATACCTTCGGTAATATTCACAGTTACTTCTTCCGTTTTGCTCCCAAGCCCGATACCGGCTTCCATATTAAAGAAAATATTGGTGTCAAGAACGTACGAGTCCATGTGGTAATGCTATTATATACCTAATAATGTTATTTTCCGGTTAATTTTTCTCTTTCAATCGCCTCATCGTCTTTCATAAACTGGCTCCACCACCATTCATGCGGGTTGCTGTCCTTCATGGCGAAGGCGAGTTTTTTTGCCGATTCGGTTTTTAAGGCCGGTACGCGGTCTTTGAAGTCCGATTCAAACCATTTTTCTGCCAGTTTGTTCCCCTGCCACAAAAGTACCCATTCGGAAAACATCTGGGCAAGGCTGTCGGCGTCTTTTGTGCATTTGGCAACGAGCGAATCTCTCTTTTCGTATTCCTCCATCATTTTAATTAAATCGGAGCCAAAAGGTGTGTTTGTGAATTGGTCATCAATGGCTTTTTTTTCATCGACGGTTACGTAGTGTTTGGCAACGAAATCCATGTCTCCGGTGCGAGCCTCAGCAAGATCGTGAAATATCGCCATCGATATCCCCTTCATTCCCTCCTCGTGCGATAACCCCTCCATGCGACACAGACAATAGCTGATTATCGAAACGTGATGACTATGTGAAGACACAGTATCGAAAGTATTACCAAGTGAGCGTACATGAGTTCGTGGATATAGCATGAGTGACCCAGCCTGCTCGATAAGATAGAGAATTTTTTTTAGACTGTTGGGAAGGCTTTTTTGATTCATATTTTATTATTATATCATTTTTAGGTTGTCGCATCAGTATAACCTAAAAGTATTCATAAATTATGTAAAAATTTTGATCCATTTTAAATAGATTTTGACATCTTGCAATCACACCAATAGTGTTTTAGTCTAGTAGGTGACACTATATATTTTAAGTTTGAAAATTTGTCTCTTTTTTTGCTAGTATGCATTGTTTATTTTGTAAAAACATCGAAACCGAGGTTATCGAAACGAGAGCGTCGGAAGACGGTCGCACGATACGAAGAAGGCGGACTTGCGCATCATGCAAAAAAAGATTTACGACTTACGAAAGGATAGAGGAGCTGCCGATACTTGTTATCAAGCGCGATGGCAGAAGAGAGCGTTTCAACCGCGATAAGATCCGTGCCGGAGTTATACGTTCGGTCGAGAAAACGACCGTTTCGGCTGAGCAGGTTGAGCGCATAGTTAGTGCAATAGAAACCGAGGTGACACAAAGAGAGATGGCGGAAATAGACAGTCAGGCAATCGGCGACCTCGTCGCCTCGAACTTAAAGTCTATCGACAAAGTCGCCTATATCAGATTCGCATCAGTATTCCGCCGTTTTTTGGATGTGGATGAATTCCAGAAAGAGTTAAAAAAAATATTATAAATTTCCTATATCTATGAAATTGACAGGGATTTCGCAGAAGGTATTTCTTGATCGCTATTCGTTAAAAAATAAAAAAGGTGAGCCGATGGAGAAAACACCCGAAGAGATGTGGAAGCGGGTAGCCAAGGCAGTTGCGATGCAGGAGAAACCTAAAGAGCGGAAAAAGTGGGAAAAGGAATTTTATAACGCGATGAAAGATTTTAAGTATGTTCCGGGCGGCCGTATTTTGGCAGGTGCCGGAACTGGTTATAAAGTAACCTATTACAACTGTTTTGTTATCCCGTCACCAAAAGATTCGCGCGGAGGGATTCTTGACACACTCAAGCAGATGGTTGAAATCATGGCTCATGGCGGCGGTGTGGGATTTAATTTGTCTTCACTGCGTCCGCGGGGAATGCGGGTTGAGAAAGTAAACGGCTATTCATCGGGTCCGATGAACTGGGCGGAGCTCTTTTCTGTAGCAACACGTGATATTATCCAGCAAGGCGGAACGCGGCGCGGGGCGCTTATGCTTATGCTCTGGGACTGGCATCCGGATCTTGAGGAGTTTATAACTGTCAAGCAGGATATGCGCCGTATTTTGGGCGCTAATTTATCTGTTTGTGTTTCGGATACCTTTATGGAAGCGGTTGAAAAAGACGCCGATTGGCCGTTAATTTTTCCCGACACCCATGACCCGGAGTACGATGAAAAATGGGACGGCGACATAAATACCTGGAAAAAAATGGGTAAGAAAGTTAATGTGCATAAAATCGTCAAAGCGCGCAAAATCTGGGATCTTATCGCCGAGGCCGCCTGGCGATCCGCCGAGCCGGGAGTTGTGTTTATGGAGCGCTGCAACAAGTTTTATAACAACTATTACTGGAATAAAATCAATGCGACCAACCCTTGTGGCGAAGAGCCGCTGCCGTCATGGGGTGTTTGTAATTTAGGTTCGATTAATCTGTCGGCACTGGTTGAGTCGACTAGTATAGACAAAAAAGGGAAATTCGATTTTCGGACGCTGAAAAAAATCGTTCGTGCAGCCGTCCGCCTTCAGGATAGTGTTATCGATATGGACCCATACATTTTTGACGGGATTCGCAAAACGCAACTGGACGGGGAGAGGCGGATTGGTTTGGGTACGATGGGAATAGGCGACACGCTTATAAAACTCCATATGCGCTACGGATCCGACGAATCACTCCAGTTTATAGAAAAGGTTTACAGCATTATTCGCGACGAAGCCTACGCCGCCTCCGTTGAAATCGCGGCCGAGAAAGGATCGTTTGGAAAATTCGACGGCAAGAAATTCACCGAAGGCCTATTTGTGAAACAACTGCCGGAAGCACTTCGTGAAGACATAAAAAAACGGGGTATCCGCAATTCGCTCCTGCTTATGCAGGCGCCAACCGGCTCCACTTCGCTTATGTCCGGCACCACCTCCGGAATCGAACCGGTTTATGAATTTGAGTTTATAAGACGCGACCGAATCGGAGAACATATAATCCGCCATCATTTATACGAAGAATGGTACAAGAAGCACGAAGCGGAAGTTAAGGCGGGAACGCTTAAGAAACCGGAATGGTTCGTAAGCGCAAACGATCTGACCCCGGAGGATCATGTAAAAGTACAGGGAGCAATCCAAAAATATGTCGACGCTTCAATCTCAAAAACCGTCAACGCGCCAAACAGCCATACAGTGGAAGATGTTAAGAAGCTTTATAGCTTAGCCTACAAACTGGGTCTTAAGGGGGTGGCATATATGCGCGACGGTTCACGGGAGGGTGTTTTATCGAAGATAGAAACCAAGAAGGAAGAGAAGAAAAAGGAAGAACCGAAATACATGGTAAAGCCGCGGCCGATGGTTGTTCACGGTTCGACTTATAAAATCGGCACACCAGTTGGTACAGCCTTTATTACTATTAATACCAGCGAAGAGGGGGATCCGAATGAAGTGTTTATTACTGTAGGCAAGGCCGGGACCGATGTTAACGCGATGGCTGAAGGTATGGGACGGGTAATCTCGGTTGCCTTACGGTTCGCCTCACATCTGTCGCCGCAGGAGAGGGTCAAGGAAATCGTTGGTCAGATGCAGGGGATCGGGGGGGCGCGGGCGATGGGTTTTGGGAAATCGAGAATCTTGAGTTTGCCGGACGCGATTGCTAAGGTACTCATGATGCATTTTTCCCGCCAGCAACAGATGCAGAAGCTCGTAGCAGGAGCCCAAGGCCAGACCAATGGACAGACAAACGGTCACGTGACAGTTTTAAATAACGAACAGGTTAAACCGCAGGCTCAGTCGGTTAATCAAGCAGGGCAGCAGACTGTTATGCATGTAGCGCCATCTGCTTCCGCACACTTCGATCTGTGTCCGGAATGCGGCAATTCTACGCTTGCCAACGAAGAGGGTTGTAGCAAATGCTATACCTGTGGCTATGCGGCCTGTTGAGTTGAGTTTGTTATATGCCAATCTATACAAAAACCGGCGATGACGGTACGACGGCTCTATTTGGGGGCGATCGGGTAAAAAAATCAGACAATCGCATTTGTGCGGGCGGCGAAATCGATGAGCTGACCAGTGTTTTGGGATGGGTTTCTATTTCGCTCGATAGCGACGCGCAAGTGCTTTTTACCGGAATTCAAAAAGACCTGTACCACATTATGGCTGTTATCGCCGGTTCCAAACAGCCGGTTTCCCAACTTAAGAAACAAACCGTTTATTTTGAAAAAGAAATCGATCGCATGGAAAAAGCATTGCCGAAGCTCACAAGATTTATTCTTCCCGGAGGGACGGAGGCGGCATCCAGGCTTCATGTTGCGCGCGCTGTTTGTCGACGGGCGGAGCGAGCGGCGGTTTATGTTTTTAATCATGACGCCAGTCCGAAAGAATCGGCGGAAATTGTTAAATATCTCAATCGTTTATCCGATCTCTTGTTTACATTGGCCAGATGGTATAATAAAGGCCGGGAATTTTTAACCTGATTTACTATGAAGCGCGATTTTATCATCATAACAATAATCTCAATAGTCGCCGTTGCCGTATCGATTCTGCTTATAAAATCCCAGCCCTCGCCGATTAAAGAAACCACTTTGCGTCAGGAGTTGGCGAAGGAAGAGATTACCGTATCGCAAACGATTATCGAATCATTGAAAAAGAAAAAAGATCTCGGGAAGATTAGTGTTAAATCGGGCACGACCGCTCTCGATTTGTTGAAAAGCACAATTGAAGTATCGGCCAAGGGAGATGGTGAGAATGCATTTGTAACTGCCATAAATGGCCGTGAAGCCAAACAATCGGCCAAAGAGTTTTGGGCGTTTTATGTAAATGGCAAGCAGGCGGAAGTTGGCGCGGGCAGTTATGTTCTAAAAAACGGCGATGTGATAGAATGGAAAATCGAAACATATTAAAGCAATATGATCAATAAAAACAATATTTCATTTACAACCTCTATTTTTATCATACTGTCGGCTGTCATCCTCCGTATATTACCGCATCCGCCGAACTTTGCACCCATTGGCGCCTTAGCGCTTTTTTCGGGCGCGCATTTAAGCGGGCGCCGTCAATTCGCGCTGCCATTTGCCGCAATGCTTTTTTCCGATCTTATAATCGGTTTCCATGAAACAGTGCCGTTTGTATACGGAAGTTTTTTGATGACTGTTATTATCGGTAATTATCTACAGAAAAATTTTTCTCCTTATCGTCTGGTATGTTTTTCACTATTATCTTCAGTGTTATTTTTTATCAGCACAAATTTCGGTTCGTGGGCTGTGAGCAGTGTTTATGCGAAAACACCTGCAGGCCTCTTAAATGCCTATATGATGGGCATCCCATTTTTCAGGAATACTATTTTGGGTGATTTAATATATGTTTTTGTTTTCTTTTATGGTTTCTGGCTGATCGAATTAGCCGGATTCAGAGCAGCTAAAGTTTTTAATATTTCCAAGCGAAGTTGACAGTCACTGCCAACCAACGGTAGGCGGGAAGACTGGGCCGTATTTATACGGTTTCTGGGAATTGGGTGTAAATCCCAAACTGTGCCGCAGCGGTAAGCCCTTAATAAGGGACAAGTCCGAAGACCGAACTTCGTCTTTTAACCCGAGCAGGATATATGTCTGTTGCCGAACAGGTCGTATCAAACGACTTAAAAAATTGGCGTGTCGCCGCAGAAGAACCGGCTCCCGAAAATACAAGAACCGAATCAATATTCGCGTATTATAACCCTCAGGCAGAGGTCGAAAAACTACAGGAAATTCTCGCCAAAGGCGGCGACAGAGAAAGTATTATTCGGCAAATGCGCCATTATTATTCGGAAAATATTATTCATTTTCTTAACGAATACGCAAAAAAAACATCTCACAGTGAAATATCATTTTTACTGCAGGACGGACGACTTAACTATGCCAATCTTGTAATGTCGGACGAGATGGAAAAAACCGCTCAAATGACTCCCCTTGGTTCTCGTGAGAGAGCGGATTTGACGGGTATTAAGTTGATCGAGCAGCAGATTTCCGATTATGTAAATTCGACAGGTCGGACCGATGTGCTGGCGCTTAAATTTTCTCCTGCATACATCGGTGACTATAGTTTTTTATTCGCTTTCCGGCCAAAAGTATTGCCTGATGGAAAAATAGAGGTGCGGGAAAGGATATTGCGTTATCCTGAAGCGAAGGGGAGTGTCAATGTCAGTCGTCATCTATACGTCGGACTGACCGGAAATTGCGAATTCAGCGAACCGACCCAGTTTTTAGAGAATCCATTGATATATAGTGACATCGATCCCGAATTGAATATCGACGCCGTGTCGGCAGTCCTAGGTATCGAGGAGGAAAAGATTGCCGAGGCGAGGGCGTTTGAAGATACGGTAAGGACTGATCTTTCCGGATGGATTGGTCGGTACTGTGATAAATTAATTGAGATTTCTAGATTTAGTACCGGTAGTCCTGATTTTGTAGAGGGTGTTGCTGAGCTAAAAATCATACTTTCGGCCATATACAATCGTGCACAGGATATCGCGGCCATACCCACAGATCAAAAAGCCTCAAACAACCAGGTGCAACAATCGGTAATGAAATCGGACATAGATAAGCAAATTTATCTTGCATATATGGAGCGCCAAGCTTATGTAATTGGCGGAGGGAGTTGTCCCGTGACGGGTGCTGCGTCAAATATAGGATCGGCTGGCTATTGGACGGTCGGAGATATTTACAACAGTATGACAATCGGTTCATTGGATTTCTTTTTTCATAACGAGCAGGTAAAGAGGTGTGGGGTTTGCGGAAGAAGCAGTGAAGATAACCATTATCATTGCCCCGGACGTGATGTTGATAGGCCTAACTGGCAGTGTAACAAGTTTTATCCCGATGAAACCAATCGTCCTCCGGAAAAAAGAACAAAAAAATGCAACTGTGGATTTCAATTTAGCTGCTGAGTATGATTTTACCCGCTATAATAATAAATATTTATGGGAGCGCAGGCCAATGATAAAAAAAACAACTCTACGCCGATTAATACAGCAGTTATCGCTTCGCACGCGGTCGAGTCGGAACCGTTAAGAAAACAAGAAGTTGCTATTGTCCATGAAGTGGTGGAGCACAAAATATCCGACGAATCACTTAAGAAACATATAGAAGAAAAACCGGAAGTTCCCAATATCGCGCCTGACATAGCGCAGGCGGGAGTGGTCAGCAACGCCTCTACCAGTTTTCCGGCGTACCACACGGTCAAGTTACCACTCAGCCAGAAAAAAATTCCGACAGCAATAAAAATGCCTGTTCACGAATCAATTAGGTGGTTGGGAACTCTTAGTATGTATATAATGGAGAGCACCAAACATCAGTTCAACAAATCGCACGAAAGTGCATTCCGATTCATGAAAAGAATATTGGATCGGGAATTGGGTAGATTCAACTGAACTCGTCGAATCAGGCTTTTTTTATTTCTTCGATGAATTTTTCTTTTCCCATCGCCCCAACAAACTGATGGACGGCCTTTCCATTTTTAAATATAAGAAAAGTAGGAATTGAAAAAACGGAGTACTCGGCCGCTAGGTCCTGATTGTCGTCAACGTTTATTTTTACAAAAGCGACATCCTTCATTTCATTAGAAAGCTCATCGATAATCGGGGAGGTCATTTTACATGGTCCGCACCAGTCGGCGTAAAAATCCACAAAAACCGTAGATTTGGATTCTAGAACATCCTTTTTAAAGCTTTCCTGATTCGATTTGGTCACAGACATAATATTAAAGAATTCATAATTCAGGAATATTTTATACCCTTGTTCGATGGATGTAAAGTGAAAGCAATCGTTATTATAGTGATTACACAATCATACAACTTTTATATAATTATAGTATAATAAATAATTACAAACTCGATACTTATGCATCATTTTATTCCAGATATATGCGTTAGGGTCTGTGTAAAAATACACTTGAAAATATAAGTTTCTTGTGATAATATTATAGGTTATTATGGATAAGTACTCATTACCGATGCTTCTTGAGTCGTTTATTTCGCAACTCAAGAGCCAAAACAAATCACATCATACGATAATTGCATATAAAAAAGATCTGGAGCAATTTATCGGTTTTTTTACCACACTCGAAAAACACGATGTCCGTGAGATCAAGAGGGAGGATGTTGAGGCATTTATCGATAAATTAATCAAAGATAACTACACCAAAAAGTCCGCCTCGAGGAAACTTAATTCTATCCGTACCTTCTTCCGCACGCTTAAGAATCAGGCCGTCATAGATTATAATCCAACCCTAGACATCTCACATCCAAAATACACCCAGTCCGCCCCGCGTATTTTAAGTAAACTTGAGTACCGTGCACTTCGGGACTTAGCTAAAGAAGATGTTCGCACATATGCTTTGGTTGAATTACTTCTCCAGACAGGAGTAAAAATAGGCGAGCTTGCGGAACTTCATATGGAAGATGTTAAAGAAGATCGTTTACATATACGTCCTTATGGTAAAAACATAGAGCGTGACGTTCCGTTGAATAAAGCTGCAAAAGCCGCCCTTGATGAGTATTTGGCCATAAGACCACAGTCGGATAAGACATATGTTTTTATTACCCGCAACGGCAAGCAGCTTTTAATAAGAAATATTCGTCAGATTATCGATCGCTGCTTCCGCGAAGTGGAAATAGAGAATGCGACTGTCAATGACTTGAGAAATACTTTTATTGCTCACCAGCTTATGCGCGGCGCTTCGCTTGAATATATCGCCCGTATCGTGGGTCATCGTCGTCTCTCCTCAACGGAAAGATTTCTCAACCTTGTCCGCGAAGAAACGGAAAGAAAAGAAAAACTTGGACAGCTATAATATGTTATGTCTACTCTCGTAATCTATACCGACGGAGGATCTCTTAATAATCCAGGCCAAGCTGCATACGCGTTTGTTATATCATTCAATGGAAATATTGTCCAGGAAACGGGAAAAGCAATTGGCATCGCAACCAATAATGTGGCCGAATTCACCGGCCTTATAGAAGCTCTTAAATCGGCCAAAACCTACATTAAGGAAAAACACATCGAGTCCATTCAAGTTTATTCCGACTCACAGCTTATGGTGCGGCAGTTGAATGGAGAATATAAAGTGAAGAAATCACATTTACAGGAGATGATATTGCAGATCCGAATTCTTGAGAAGGAGATAGGTTTACCTATTAAATACACGCATGTACTTCGTGAAAAAAATACTCATGCCGATTCGCTGGTAAAAAAAGCACTCGGAAGATGATTCTTAAAACTTCTCAAAATGCACAAGCTCCTTCGGAATCTGTTTTTCTGCAAGTATTTGCCGCAGTGTTTCTACCGCATCGCGCCCGCCACAGATGTAATAATGGGCTGAATTTAGTTCTGATTGCGTTTTGAAATCGGACTCAAATGCAACAGTGACCCTCCCAAGAGCACAATATGGACGTTCGTTTTCTCCCACACTTTCAAGTGACGGCTCTCTTGATAAGCAATATCTCAGATGAAAGTTGGGATATTTTTTAGCGAGCGATATCAGTTCTTCCTGAAAATACATTTCCCCTTTTGTTCGCATTCCCCAGTAAAGATAAAAATGCTCTTCGGCTGGTACGACTGGCAGGTGTTTTTCGATTATGCTTATCATTGGTGTGATACCCGTTCCGGTTGCAAAAAAAACTTTCGGACCGATGTTTGGAGAAAGCGTGAACAGTCCGGCCGGTCCCTGAAATGAAGCCCTGTCACCCACATTTAATTTTTTCAGGTACTCCGAAGCGACACCGCCGTTTACAAATTTTATTACGAGCTCAAAAAATTTTTGTCCATTTGGGGCAGTGCGTACGGAATACAGTCTTCTCGCCGGATGGCCGTCTGGCTGAGGTACGAAGAGTATCATGTATTGACCGGCTTTATAGTCTAGTTGCTGACTATCTGGAATAGTAAATTTCAGGTACCAGACTTCAGGCACCAACTCCTTTTTTTCACTGAGTGTTGTTTCGTATGTCTGTATCATAATTTTAGTATTATAGCAAAGTGCTTAAATCAGAGCCGTGCGCGTTGACTGATTTCCGCCTCCACGAGGTCCCGTGGACGCCCGAATTTCAACCGAGAGAGTTGTATTACTGCCTGAGCAATCTTTTCGTTAGCTTCCGCCTTTGCTTTGCTCATATCTTTTGTTACATCCACAGAAAACGGCGGCACGGGTTCGTTTTTAACGATTGTTTTCATATAAACATGGAATCGTTCGATGTTTATAAGATCGGATTCGCCAAACACAGGCTGGAATTCGCGCTGCAGATAAGAAGCATCAGAAACGCCCACCCGGAACGAAATCATGGTGCCAACGTTACCGAAAATTGCGTTTTTGACTTCCTCATCCATTTGTCCGATAAACTGATTTGCGACCGTCAGATTCAATCTATATTTACGGGCCTCGGATAGAATAGTGGCAAAATCCGGGGTTGCGAAATTCTGGAACTCATCCACATAAAGGAAAAAATCACGTCTTTGCGGCTCCGGTATTTCCTGCCGGCTCATGGCGGCAACGAGAATCTTCGGTATAAGCACAAGTCCGAGGAAGCTTGAATTTTCTTCTCCGAGTTTTCCTTTAGAAAGGTTAATAAGGAGTATTTTTCCCTCATCCATCACGTTGCGGAAGTTGAAAGCGGATTTTGATTGTCCGATAATATTGCGCATGGTTTTATTGGTTACGAAGCGGCCGAACTTGGAAACGATATAGTCTAGAACTTCGGACTTGTGAAAGTCAGAGGTTTGTGCGATCTGATCGGTCCAGTAGCGGCGGACGATCGGATCTTGTACTTTGGGCAGAAGTTCTTGCACGTATTTTTGATCGGTAAGTATGCGGACTATTTCGATAAACGTACTGCCCGGCTCCGACATAACTGTAAGCATTGCGTTTCGCACCGCATGTTCAAATCGAGGACCGATGATGCCGGTGCGCTGCGGATCGTACAACTTATACATAAGATTGATGATCGCGGTGGTCATGAAATGTTTCTGTTCTTCGTTATATGCTTCAAGTAGGTTAAGACCCATTGGCCTTTCGGTGTCCGAGGGATCGAAATATATTACATCTTCCGCTCTTTGTGGCGGTATATATCGCAGCGTTTCGTCGATAAGATCTCCATGGGGGTCGATGACACAGACCCCATGTCCGCTTTTTATGTCCTGTTTAATCATCTCAATTAAAAGCTGAGATTTTCCGGTACCGGTTTTTCCAATGATGTAAACATGTCTTCTTCGGTCTTCGTAATCTATATATACTGGACGTTTTATGCCGCGGTGATAACCAAATCCCATATAGGTTCCACCCGCCTGCGGCACTTCCGAAGGTACCGGTCCTGTTTTTGCTTTCAACCACTGTATGTGAGGTGTCTCGACAGTTTTGTTTGGGAAGTGGAAAAGCGAGGCAAGTTCTTCACTCGAAAACATCGAAGTGGTGTTATAAAACGGCGGCTGGAATATCGGAAAAAATTTATATATAAAATTAGTCATGAATCCGCCCTTAACAAGCATGCGTCCTTTTTTCAGTTTATTCTGGTCGGCGCTGAATTGACCATAGGCGGAAATCATGTTGCGAAGATGAATGTTGGCCATGTCTTGCGTTTGCGCTGTTACAACAAGCCTGAGGACCGCTTCAAAACTGGGTTTCGAACATTTGTCCTCGATTTTTTCCAGTGCTTTCGGATCGGTTTTGAAGGTGGCTTTCTCCGGATTAGCCTCAGTTTTTTTGGTTGCCGCCACATAAGACTTGCCAGCGCTTTTCCATTTGGCAGGCGCTGCTCTTATTAGCAGTTGTATTATTGCGCCTTCGCCGTCATTCATTTTAGATAATGCCGATGTGATACCAGCGAGTGAGTCGGTCGGCAAATCCTTAAAAACGCGTATCGGCATGTAGGGGACCTCTTTTTGTACCAGAAAAGCATAGGCGACTTTTCCGTTTTCGGTGAATATGTTAGGCTCTTCGACTTTTTTTATATCCGCTGATGGGTAATATGCGTAGATTGTTTTTTCAACCAAATCTATTAATCGAGCGGGGGCAGAGACATAAAACCTTATATCGGCCCGACGGCCAACAATTTCAAATGCCAGCACATCCTCAAGATCGGTGAGCGAAGAGAGCCAGCCGGATTTTTGTATCGAACTTAAGGCGGCAAACATTTGTTCGGCTGCGTCTATTTTTATTTCATTGTCTTTTGGCATTTTTACCTCCAGGGTAACCATTTCCAAGGAAATTTCTTCCCGTTTTTTCAGACGGTTGTAAATAATCAAAAAATACAGGATCGCACCGGTTATTCCGGCTGAGACAAGTATGGCTATCAGAATGATTAAGGCACGAAAGAGACCGTTTGTCAGCTCGCTGAGGGTGAAGACGTCCATATTTTCATTATACTTGATTGTTCTTAAGATTTTGTTTCACAGCGACTATGAATTCGGATGGCGATAGAGCGCTTTTGAGTAGACAAGTGCATTGAAATTTTTTTGTCGCAGCTGTAACCGTTTCATCCTCAAGATTGGTTAGAAAAACAATTTTTTGTTTTGTTTTATTTTCGTTAAGTTTGTTGGCGACGTCTATTCCGGTCATTTCGGGCATATTCACATCCAGCAAGGTTAGATCGAATGTTTTTTCTGACAAGATTTTTAATGCAGCGCGGCCATCGGATACTGTTTCCACCAGAAATCCGGCGTCGGTCAGGATATCACGATAGAGATCACGCAAGAATTCATCGTCTTCCGCCAGTAAGATTTTTTGTTTGTCCATCTTAAAAGTATAGCAAAAAAAATCCCGTCCCTCGAACGTGAGGGACGGGACAAAAAATTTCACAAACAATTTTTATCTTGTTACTTCGATCGTTGCGCTTAATTCAGCGTTTGGCGCGGATACCGTAATTCTGTTATCAGACGCACTCCTGACAACCTGATAGTCAGTATCGTAAGCTGCGGCACAGCCAGCTTCGGCGATCGGTGTTCCGTTGTTGGTAAGCGGGTCAACCGGAAGCGCAGCAATATATTCGGTGACTAAGTCGGCACATAAATCGGCACCGGTGTCACTTATATTTTGCGCGGTTGTTGTGATTGAGCCTCCGCCTGGTAAGGTTCCTCTATTGTCTGCTTGGAACTGGTTGATGGCATTAAGAATGGCGTTTACGTCGCTTGATCTTTTGGTGTTATTTGACTGTGAGAATTGCCTCGCTGGATTTATGGCAACGAGTGTGATTGCCAATAATACGGCTAATATGCCGATTACGACAAGAAGTTCAATGAGGGTGAAACCTCGTGAAACGATTTTTTTCATATAAAATGAAAGAATTTAATAACTATTAATATCAGACTATATAAGAACTTAGTCAAAGTCAAGGGCATCGACCGGGTTCTGAAATTATCGTGAACCAATCGTGATGATCACATCGTATTCCGATTTCTGCGTTTCCTGGGCTGACACATCTGCGCCTGTCTGTTTAATCAGAGTGGTAATGAAGGTCCGTACATGTTCCGGAATTTTTTTTGCATAAATTATTAGAGTGCGTTCACTTACTCTTGTTGAGGCATTTCCTGTAGTGACGTTGTCGAAGCCCGCATCGTTGAGTATTTTTTTTGTTTTTTCGGCTGATCCGGGCACGCCCGAACCGTTTAGTACCTGAATTGAGGTGGTTCCGTATTCGCTTATTATCATGGCAGACGGCGTACTTACCGGCTGAGTAGGTTCGATCGTCGGTGTTGGAGTAAATGAAGGTAGTACCTTTGGACGGTTTTCGGCCTTGGCGACATATGATTTCTGCTGATTCTGTTGCGAAAGATAAAGCGCTACAAGCACAATAACCAATACCGCAAAAACAGGTAAGAGGACCGGCAGTGTGGATTTTTTCTTTTTTGGCTCAACTATAAGTAATTGTTCCGACTCCGATATTATTGGTGCCGGCTGATCTAAAAAATTATCGGAAGCCTTTATGGAGTCTATCCAAGAAAATATTATCTTTGCCTGATTTGTATTAAGTGTTGATTCTGAAGTCAGGTCTTTCGCAAAAAAATTTTGGTGAGTGACCGCCGACACCGTGTGCTGTAAAGAGATGAGAATGGCGCGGATATTGTCGAAATAATTCTTATTAACAGCAAGTATGATTGTTTCTTTAGGGGTCTTTATGGTTTTACTCGACACTTTTTCAAAAGGTACGTTTTTCAAATATTCTTCTTTTTCCTTTTCTTGTTCTTCCGGCGTTTTTCCAGTTAAAGTTTTTGAAAATATTACGGAGCGGCCAAGAATTATGAGACAGTGTGTGGGGAGGATTTTTTCTTTTTCAAATGTCGCAATAAGACTCGTCTTTAGTTTTTCCTCATCTATGATTTCCATGTCCCGCACCACCTCATCAGTAAAAGATATATGAATAATCTCAGGTTTCTGGGTAGTTGCAAACTCGATACTATTATTATGTAGATATGCGATCCCCTTATATTTAATAGTTGTCATATTAAAAAATCTCTTTCCATGATGTAACAGTCAGTATATTATTTACATCGGATGCGACTACTTGTATTTTTCGAACATAATCACCATTTTTTCCTGCCGAAACGATTGTTTTTGGGTTGGTGCCCGTTACTGTAATCGTCGCTGTTGCGCCGTTAATGTTCATTGTTTCACCGGTATACGTCGGGTCTCTAAGCAACCTTATCATTGCATTTTCCGCGCCGCTTTCGGCAACTTGCCTTGCGATTATTCCTTCCTGAAACGCGCTTGTGGACCTTGAGCTTGTTATCATTAGTATTGTACCAGCTGCTGTCACCGTCAACCCGATTATCATAAAAATAAGTAATGTGACCACCGCCTGTCCCCCGGCTAAAGTTTTTTTTTCAGACACGGACTCCATAATATTATTATACATATTTAGTTGATACCAGGATCAACGCAGACCAATAGTAGTTGAAACCGACTTGGACTCGGTTCCTGTTTTATCAGATTGTCTGCTTGTAATCGTATATTCTATGCTTATGGTATCGGTATCACTACTGCTGCCTAATCGTGTAAATCTAAGGTTTGATATGAAGGTATTGAAGCCGTTTAGGTTATTGGTTCCGCTGGAGTTTGTTAGTTGTAAGTCTCCGTTACTTAGTGCGTATGTGTTGGTGACTCCGTCGATGGATAATTCTAGTGATGTAGAGTTTAGTCCGGCAGCGGAAGGTATGCCGATGCTGTCTGCACGCTGAATATCATACATAAATTTTGCAAGTACATAGGTGTTGTCCTGAGATATGCTCGAACTTATCTCCGCGTCGGTGCGCGAGCCGGTTATAGAAGTAAAAATTTCCGTAAGAACAGTCAAAAAAATACCCATTATCGCCATGTATAAAATAAGCTCGACTATCGTAAACCCCGACTTTTTATTTACCCGTTTTTTCATGATTATGGCGAATAATTAACTGTTACGTCATAAAGTATTGGTGTCGTGTTGAAATCAGTAGTTGAAAATAAGGCTTTATAGCGCATACATTGGGCGGGGTTTTCGAATCCGGAATCATCATCATTAAGATGTATAACTCCGCCGGTTGATCCAAAGTATGAACCCGATGTGCCGTCGGGCCCAACATATGTGTAGCTCGCTCCGGTACAGCTGCCGGATACTTGATCGGCAAGCGCAATCTGGAACTGTATCGATGTGTTGGTGGGTATGAGTGTTGTTGCCGAGATACGGTTGAATGCGGTCGGGTAGCCAGGGGTGAAAATTGCCGACTCAAGCGTACCGGAATCGAAATATCTTCCGTCCGGACCTCCTTGAATTATTTTTAGTTCGTTGCTGTTTGTGTTGGCTACCATATATACGAAGTTATCGCTGTCGGCTTCGGAAACAGATGTCAGATCGTTGAAGCCGCTGTCAAAGTCAATGCCGCTGCAGTATGTCGGAGAGGCCTCTGTTGTTATATCTATAACCTGATACTCCTGCGGATTGCTGCCGTCGGCCGGATACCCATCCTTACCTACCAGAACAGCCCTTTGTCCATTAAGGACGGTTAGCGATCTTCGCGGAAACATCTGTATTTGTGTCGAATCACCCGAATAATAACCGCTGGTTGCCCCTGTGCTCGATGTTCCGGAAAGAAAAGCGATACTGCTTTTATTTGAAGTATTTAGTACATAAAACTGTCTGCTATCTGGCTGTCCGTTACTGTTACCGTCGATTCCGCCGTTTGAGGAGATGTACGCACGCGATCCGTCAGATTTCGCATATACTGAGTTCGCTGCTTCCTCGGTGTTTGACTGCGAATTGAAATCTAATGACCCAGTTAATTTCCAACCGCTTGCTCCCCCGGAAATTCTGCCACAGCTGCTGCCCGTCATCGAGCTTCCGCCTGTTGGAGGCGAGGTAACATCGGCGATCTCGAACTCCGGATTCGTTCCTGCGCCAACCGCAACATATATATATGTATTCCCGCCCACTGAAACGGGGTAAATATCATTGGTCGCATATAACTCAATATTTCCGCCATCCGAACAGTCTGAGTGTGTGGGGGTGCTGGTATCGCCCCAGGTTGTCCCAGATTGTCCGGATGAATATTTTTTATTTTGGCCGGAACCCGGCAGACAGTCATATCCATCAAGCTGAATCCGGCAGCCGATACCATTAAGCCCGTCACTTGATGATTTCGAGTCAATATCGCTCAAGTCGAAAGCGTATAGGTAGCCGCCTGATGAAACATATCCTCTTGTCCCCTCTGTTGTTATCGATGTTGCTCCGTAATCAAATGGCGCTTGGTCATTGGGTCCGGGAGGCTGTAGGGTGGGAGTGGGTGTTGGCGTTGCGGTTGGCGCGGGAGTAGGTGTATCGGTCGGTGTTAGGCCGCTGTAGTAAACTTTTACTGGCGCCCAGTCGAGTGAAAAGTCGCGGTTATTATTCGAGGCGACGCTAATTACTCTCAGTCGGAAATTGGCGTTGGTGAAATGGGTAGAGCCGTTCCATACCTGTCCCCAAGTATCAGCCGGTCCTCCAAGCGTGTATGTCGCCGTACTTGTCGTTAATGTCCCCGTTGACTGGGCCGATGTCCAGCTGCTGCCGCCGTCCCAAGAAAGTTGGGCGCATAGCTTTGGCGAACCCGAAGTACTATCGGCTCTTGCGTCGAATCTAACTTCTATGCCATCAATAGAAGCTCCGACCGGAATGGAAATGCCATAGTTGTAATAGATATGTTTGTCCTTGCCGGAATTGGTGCAGCTTGTGCTTGTGCCCGTGCCGCTGTTTGAATCCGTTGCGACCGAAGAGTCGGATGCGTATGCATTTGAAGGTGATGTTTGAAATCCGTTATTGTCTCCTCCCGAGTCGGCGGTATTAGCCGAAGGGTTTAAGTAACCGGTATTGGGGATTGCAGACGTTGGGGTGGGAGTCGGTGTTGGCGTCGCTCCGGAAGACGAGGCTCGTCCGTATATTGAGGTATTATAGTAGGTCCAGTATCTATATATTTTATTGGTCGAGTCTTGATAAGCATCGCCGCTGCCGTTGTTGATTTGAACCACCACAACTTCTTTGTCGGGCAGGTTTGTCGCAAGCAGTGCGTATAATTTCCCAGAAGGAGACTTATAATATTTCACGTCGTTGGTTTTGAAATTATTATCGATGCCTATTCCGCTTGGAACTAGCTCCGGGGCACTGTATTTGCTTGCATCAAGCGTAAAGGTGCCTTTCAAAGTAGATACAGGCGGATCGGTATTGGCACTCACATTAACATAGGCCAGCTTGGCGGAGCTTGTTGTGTACGGCGCGATCGCGACGAAAACATCGTTTGGAGTTGTTATTGTCGCGCTTGCTGTTGCTGCTACCGCAACCGGAGGGCCGTCCGGAAGATCGATGGTTGAGCTTGCAAACGAAGGCGAGCACCACTTCGCTTTGTTGTTGTCCGATAACTGCACTTCACCTCCTGCAGTATTTGTGGTTGTGAGCTGTATTAACGAATCACCGTCGAAATCTGATTTTGTAGTTTGCAGATAAGTTACGTTGTCTTTATAGCGGGTAATATAGAGAGTTGAGGTTACTGATGACGTGCGCGGCTGTGTCCAGTTTATAGTAATTGTTGCCTTTTTGGTTGAAGGATCGACTGAGCCGCCGCTCGTCACTATCGCACCGCTTGAATCACGCTCCACATTACTTATTGTGACCGAGCGTGTGAAATCACCGACTGTATCTGGTCCGGCAACAAGAGTCCAATTGCTCCCGCTTATCACCGGATGGAAGGTGCCGTTCACCGCAAAGGTGGACCAGCCGTTATCGCGGACACGTCTGACGGTGTCTTCGGTTTCCTTAAGCAGCGTCACCGCCTCCGAACGCTGATTTTGTTGCGCTTTTCCTTCACGGGAAGCGACCATTCCTGTAAGCAGTGCAGGCAGGATCACCGCAGCAAGCGCTACTGCCAAAAGCAGTTCGACAAGTGACTGTCCGCTTTTTTTGATAATCATCTTAGTTTACAGAAATGATCGTTCCATAACGGTTAAAACTTATTGTTTTTTGTTCGGTTGTGAGTGAGTTTCTGATAACTACAGTGTTTGAGCCCGCCGTGAACCCATTGATTTCGCCGCTTACACCATTGAAAACTATAGTACTTTGTGAAAAAGCAATCGTTCCAAACTCTACGTTGTCCTCGAGCATAATTACTACATTATCTAAGCTTGAAGGTGAGTATGATAAACCGTGAAAAAGAGTATATCTGTCGGTTTCAAAATATATGCCATATCTGTCATGATCGGCCCGGCCTTCCGTATCCCCGATCATCGCCTTCAGTTGTTGTTTTTTAATATCGGCAATGACGGTATCAACAGTGGTTGTAAGGTACGTTTTGTGCTGAATGGTTGTAAGATTGATTGTAGCAATGCCGAGTATAGTTGTTAAGATACCAAGCACAACTGCCAATTCAACCACGGTGAATCCTTTTTTGCGGAACATACTTTATTTATATCATTTATAAGAAAATAATGACCGACCAAGAGTAGAATAGATTCTATATGTCTGATTTCATACTCAGGAAGTGGTATTTGGATTGTGTCGACAGTCGTGGAAACGTATTTATCGGCTATCAGGTTATGTTGAAATGGAAAAAATTATCATTAAACGGATATCACTTGTTATTAAATTCTCTGACAGATGGAGTGAAAACATGGGGTGGATTAGGTTTGCAGCAATCTCCGGTAATAAACGACGGTAATGTAATATGGAAAATAAATCATCTTGACGGGCGCTGGAACAAACTCGATCCATTGTTAAGGGAGACGCTGCACAAAAGCAATGACGGTGAGATTCGATGGACTTGTATTAATCCAAAGGCGGAAGCCTCAGTGAGATTACCGGGTTATGTCTTAACTGGTTACGGCTATACCGAACTCATCGAGATAGGCTTGCCTATATGGAAACTGCCGATTAAATCATTATATTGGGGTCGCGCACACTCCAATAACCATTGTTTAATCTGGATCAAATGGGATGGTAAATCGGAAAATAATATAATATGGCATAATAGCAAACGTTTTGATAATTTCACGATAAATGGAGATGTTATAAAGGGCGACGGCTTTCGGCTCTCTATAACTGATACCCGTGTTATAAGGAAAGGAAATATCGCATCCACTGTGCTTGGATCGTTCGGAAAATATTTCGAGTTGCTGCCCAGTAAGGCTTTAGCTGTCGATGAAAATAAATGGTTAGGTTTGGGCAAGATAGAATCAGGATCGGATCACGAAGATGCGACTGTAATTTTCGAAAAAGTAACATGGTAACTAAAGATCGTCGCGCAGAATCGATTTCTAATAAATTGATTTATGGGGCAGTTTTTATGGTTTTACTGCCGGCATTATTGATTGTTTGGTCGGTTTTACTGGATAAATCTATAAAATTACCGGTTCCTGACATTCCCTTGGTTGCCTTTTCTACATTTATTATAGGTGTGTTTTTGATCTCGAAAGGAATGTTCGATCTCATCTCATACGGTCGCGGTTTGCCGATGAGTGCTTTTCCGCCGAAAAAATTTGTCAGCCAAGGTATATATCATTGGTTTTCCCACCCTATATATTTAGGTTCCGGATTATTTTCTATGAGCCTATCACTTGTTTTCAAATCTAGTAGTGGTTTTTATTTGGTTACGCCAGTATTCATCATAGCGATGATTTCTTATGTATGTGGATATGAGCGGCTATTGAATAGAAAGATTTTTGGTAACGATTTGTTACAGCACAACGCCGTTTTTGCTTTTCCCCGAGCGCTGTCCATAAAAGTAAGTTGGCAGAAAAAAATCGCAACCACGATCAATATATTTTCAAGCTGGTTATTCGGCTGGTACGCGATAGATTATGTAAGATGTGGTCATTTATGCATAGACAAAAAAGAACTATTAAATTTGGTCTACTTATTGCCTTTTATATATTTGGTAGTCGATATTACGATTACTAAAACCGAAAAAGCACTTAGAAAACTCGCAATCGCAGGATTTGTCGCGATTAATATGTTCATATATTTCTATGCCCTTCTTCCGGCATTTGGAATACATATGGTCTATCCGGTAAATCTACTGGTCGGTTTTTTCTGTGTTTATTTTGGTTACCATTATCAGTTTTCCTGGTCTGCTTTACAAAGGTTCACCGGGATAGTCGCGAATTCCAGAAAGGACTGGGTGTTTTTTGAAGGCAGGTTCAGGATTATCAACCATAGCATTTTTTCCGGCCTTGCGGGCGCCGTCGGAGTTGGTATCGCGGCGGTTATTATGAATCATGGTCCGTCCGCTCTTATGCTGGTAATATTCGTTATGGCCGGAGCAACACTTTTTGCCCAACTACTATGGGGAAGTGCGGCTTTACTTAGACCATTTGGTTATTGGGGAGCCATTCTCGGCGGGATGATCGGAATACTCGTCGTTTATTTACTTTTCAGACTATCACCGTCAAAGATATTTTTGGCAAGCGTTTTATGCGCACCGTTTGCCCAAGCGATCGGACGTTTCCGATGTCTATCGCAAGGCTGTTGTCATGGTGTTCTTGCCAATAAGGAAACGGGTATAAGAGTCTGGCAGGAGCAGTCAAGGGTAGTCCAGATATCCGGACTGCGGGGAAAGTATATATTAAATACCCAGCTATACTCAATAATCTTCAATATTTTATTGGGTTTTTTTCTTTTTGCCATGTGGAAAGCCGGATATTTCGCCGATACTCTGATTATAGGATTATATTTAATTCTCACGGGCATTGAACGATTTTCCGAAGACGCGTATCGGGGAGAAAAACAAACAAGACATCTGTATGGATTGGTAGAGAATCAATGGTTGGCTATAGTCGCCCTGTTGGTTGGGATATTAACAACAATTATTCCCGGCAAGCCGACCGATATAGGAATGGCTGGTTTCGATCAGATAATTATTATTGCAACAATCGCAGGCGGGTTGATCACGGCTTTTGCTATGAGTGTCGATTTCCCAAAATCAAAAGTACGTTTTTCGAGACTTAGCGGCTGATCTGATAAAATAATTCATCGTTGTCCAACCTGTCCGATCAGCCCGTAAATGGGGGCAATGATTGCGAGCATCATTCCTCCGATACAGACACCCACAACAACAAGCATAATAGGCTCGAGCATGGCGGTTAATACTTTAAGTGTGCTTGAAACTCTGTAATCCAGATGTTCGGCAATTTCGAGCATTGATTTATCAAGCGTGCCTGTTTTTTCGCCGGCTTCAATCATTTTAAGCATGATTGTTGGTATATTTTTTCTATTGGTTTTGAATCCTTCCGAAAGTCTTTTTCCACTCAAAACCATTTCCCGTGTGACTCTTATCGTTCGGCCGATATCTTTTCTGATTACCATGTCCTGACATAGCTCCAGCGCGGAGGTAATCGGTATTCCTGATGCGAGCAGGTGATAGAAACTGCGACTGAATCTGGTTAAATCGATCTCCTTGACCAGTTCACTTACAAGAGGAAATGAAAATATCACTCTAATAAGAGCGCGGCGGTTTAAGCGGTAGATGGTGACTATTACGGCAGTTGCCAGTACGAGGCCGATGACCAAGTATAGTGTCTGATGAAGCAACAGATCTGAAACGTAGATCATTATCCTCGTCGGCAATGGCAGCGGCACCCGCAGGCGTGTGAATACGGTAGAAATTTTCGGCACGACCACTATCAGAATCATAAGCATGACGCCGACAAAAACAATCGATATAAGTAACGGATACATGACGGCAGATTTTACTTTATCGTTAAACTCCATTTCTTTCTGGATATTTCCGGCGAGGTCTTTTAGTGTTACATCGAGGGTTCCGGCTTCCTCCGAAGCTTTAAGAATGTTAACAGTTACTTTATCGAAAGCATTGGGGAATTTGGCGAAAGTTTCGTATACGTGATTGCCCTGAACCAAATCATCGCGGAGCGTCTGAATAACTTTTCTCATATTGCCTTTTGAATCTTCAAGAAGAGAGTCAACCGCCTCAAGAATTGATATTCCGGCCGTGAGCATGGTTGCCAGATTATTTATAAGGCTTATTTTATCGTTGGTGGATAACGTGACTCTTTTTAAGTTCATTACAGACTTTCAACTTTTGTAACCCGCATTACTTCTTCGATCGATGTTAGGCCCTTGCCAACCTTTATCAGACCATCATCAAGCATGGTTTTCATACCCTCATCGACTGCCTTATCGACGATTTTATCGGAATCGACTTTTTGGGCAATTAACTCCCTTATCGCCTTGGAAACCTCCAAAACTTCAAATAACCCGATACGGCCGGCGTAACCGGTGTTGTGGCAAAGCTGACATCCGGAGCCTCGGTAAAACCGAAGTTCCTTTTTTTCGCCGAAGTTTTTTTTGATCGCCGAAGGGGCGATGTTTTTCGCAAGATCAGCAGCAGATATGTTATATGAAGTTTTACACATGTCGCAGATTTTCCTTACCAGTCTTTGGCCAATGATGACATTGACGGTCGAGGCGACAAGAAATGGCTCAATACCCATGTCTATAAGACGGGGGAGTGTGGTGGCGGCGTCGTTTGTGTGGAGAGTCGACAAGACAAGATGGCCAGTAAGGGCGGCATTTACACCGATCCCGGCCGTTTCACCGTCGCGCATTTCGCCGACAAATACAACATTCGGATCCTGGCGCAGTATGGAGCGCAGACCATTGGCGAAGGTGAGATTGGTTTTTGTGTTTACCTGAATTTGGTTGACACCTTTAAGGCGGTATTCTACCGGATCTTCGATGGTGGTGATGTTTTTTTCCCTCACATTCAGGATTTTTAATATCGCATAAATAGATGTTGATTTACCTGATCCGGTCGGTCCGGTCGAGAGAATCATACCGAACGATTTGGTAAATGCATTGGTGACTTTTTTGAGATCTTCTTCTGTCATGCCGAGCGTTACTAAGGAAAGTTGTTGAGCACTTGAAGATAAAAGCCGAAGAACGATTTTTTCTCCTTCTACTATCGGGAGGACGGAAACACGCATGTCGACATACCCTTCATCGAAAATCATACGCATTTTTCCATCCTGAGCGGCCAAATGTTCATCGGTGCGCAGCCTCGACAATACTTTTATACGCGATACAATGCGCTCGTGCAGTTTTTTAGGAAGAAGGACGATGTCGTGAAGGACGCCGTCGATACGGAATCGTATGAGGGAGTTTTTTTCCTGCGGTTCGATATGGACATCGGAGGCTTTGTCTTGGTAAGCATATTCGATCAGCTGATCTACCATGCGGGAGATGGGAGCGTCGCCGACATCTTCCCCCTCTTTTTTACTCATGACTTCCCTTAATATTTCATCGAATGTTTTTTGCAAATCCTTGCGGTAAATGTAAAGAGTATTGATTATGTCTTGTTCTGTTGATAGGCTTACCTGTATCTTCAGACCGGTCTTTTTTTCGATCATCTCCCGAATCGTGGTATTTGCCGGATCGGCCATTGCGAGTCTTATGCTGTTTTTGTCACGGGCAAATGCGATGACTTTTTGCTTGCGGGCGATTCTTTCCGGAACGATATGGAAGACGTCGTTGGGTATGGTGAGTTTGGAAAGAACTGTAAATGGGATTTTCAGATGATCGGCTATAAGCAGACCGAGATTTTCATCGGATATAACGCTTTTTTCCAAGAGTGCCTGGGGGAAAGACATCTCGGCACTTTTGGCATACTGATAAACCGCCTCGACCTGTTTTTCCGTAATCAGATTGTTTTTAATAATCAGTTTTTTTAGGTCTTCATCGGTTATTTTTGCTGCCGTTTGCATAAGATTCATTTCGCTTTGATAACAGCTTTGATTTTTGTTTTGAGGTTTTCGAAGTCGAAGAAACTTTTGTTGATATAGTCGATAGCCCCCAGCTCTTTTGCCCTTTTAACATCCGATTCCTGGCTCAATGTCGAAAAGACTATAGTTGGAATATGTTTTATAGAAGGGCTTTTTGATTTGTGCTCCAAAACATCAAACCCGTCCTTATTGGGCATGATGATATCAAGAAGTACCAGATCGGGTTTGACTTTATCTAGTTTTTCGATTCCTATTACACCATCTGCGGCCGTGTCCACTTCGTAGCCCTCGTCTTTCAGTTTGGATGCATAAAATTCACGGAAAAATGTATCGTCTTCTATTAGTAATATTTTCATTGTTATTTTTTGACCTCAATTGATTCCAGCTTTTGACACGCCTCCAAAGAGGAGATTTCAGGCTCTCCTTTTTCGATATTGGCAAGCTCTTTTTCTATAACATCCGTTGACTCGATGCATGCGGTTAGCAGATCAGAGGTAACTGTACCTTGGCTCTCCTTTATGATGCGAAATTTGGTTTCAATTAGAGAGCATATATTACCGGTTTCTTTATATCCCATAATAAGGCTCTGGCTTTTTAATGAGTGCGCAGCGATATATATGCTTTGGATTGCAGATGCGTCGGAGCTGTTTGACTGCAGTTTGGAGTATGCCAGCTTCATGTTGGATATGTATTCCTTAGCTGTTTTAAGATACAGTGGTTTGTATGAAGTGAGATCGATCGACATAATATTATGATACCACACGGCGCATGCGCTATACTATCGGTATGAGCGGATACTATACCGATAGGATCAGACGCTGGCTGCCCAGATTTGCGACTTTATCTTTATATATTTTTTTGCTTGCCAACGTTGCATACTCACAATACGTTCCTGATGTGTATTATTCACTGATGAGCGGGAACCGAAGTTCGGCGGCTTATTTTTTGCAATCTTTAAGGAACACCAGGTGGTATGCACGGTTTTCACCGATGCTCACCGCTATATACGGACATTCTTTTGACGATGATATTTTTTTCGATAAAATTTATCGGAGTGATCAGATAAAGTCGCTTGAGGCGATCGTCTCACGATATCCACCCCATCGCGATGTTTTTTATTATTTAAGCCTGCTTTATCGTGAGCAAGGTGATGTCAATTCCGCAGATAGATATTTACAGATGGCAAAGGAGATTGATCCTTTGGTCGAGCAATATGTAAAATATGAAAAAAAACCTCTAGTCAGATAGTAATAATAAGTTAACTTGTAAATATGACAAACACAGTCAGGGCACATATATATGTTAAAGGTGACGTGATTGGTGTTGGTTTTCGGGCCTGGACTAAAATACAAGCGAAAATTTACGATTTGAAAGGTTGGGTGCGCAATAATTTCGACAAACCGGAATTTTTCGGTCAGTCGGGCGGTGTGGATATGGTGGTGTCCGGACCGGAGAATGAGATAAAAAATTTTATCGAAATAATGAAAAAAGGTTCGCCGATATCCCACGTTACCGAAGTGGATGTTTTATGGTTGGAGCCTAAGGAGGGGTATGAATCGTTCGAAATAAGACCTTCAGCACACACCGCGGTTTAACGATTCCATCTGGCGTAGATTCCTGTCGAAAAAAAGCGCCCTGTTTTTTCCTTTATCATAAGCTCTCCCGACTTAAGACTGCCTCCCGATTTACCGAAATAGTCCGCAACTACATTCTCGAGCATAATGCTGGAGGCGGAGATTGCATAGGCATTCACAAGGAAGCATAAGGGTTTGGGGGTTAGGAGTTTAACGCAGATATCCATAAGTGCCGGAAACATTTGGTCAAAATTCCAGGTTTCTCCATTCGGACCGTGTCCGTATATTGGCGGGTCCATGATTATCCCATCATATTTTATTCCGCGTCTGATCTCTCTTTTCGTAAATTTAACCACATCGTCAAGTATCCATCTTATGGGTTTATTTGTTAACCCAGAAGCTTCCTGGTTTTTTCTCGCCCAACCGATAGCCTGGTATGAGGCATCAACATGAGTAACCTTTGCACCGGCGGCAGCGGCGACTAAAGAGGCTGCTCCCGTATACCCGAATAAATTGAGGATATTGGGTTGTTTTTCGCTTTCGATCAGACCTTTCAGCCATTCCCAGTGTGATGATTGTTCAGGAAATATGCCGGTATGTTTAAAAGGTGTCAGGCGGCAGAAGTAAGTGATGTTTTTGTATTTTATCGGCCATTCTTCTGGCATACCCGGTTTTTTTTCCCACATTCCTGATTTCCCTTTACCAATGTAGCGCGCATCGCAATTGTTCCATTCGTTTGCAGAACATCTTGTTTTCCATATAGCCTGTGGATCTGGTCTTATCAGTCTGTATCTGCCATACCTTTCCAGGCGGTTACCATTTCCAGAATCGATAAGTTCATAGTCCTTCCACCCCGACGCAAGGAGTGTTTGCTGCGGATCAAAATTCATATTAGATTATTATACCGCACCAATCATTGTTTATGTTAGTTGCGTCATTGATTATGGCCACGGGTTCTGATAAATTGACGACATGAGGAAAATACTTGTCGTTGAGGACGAAGGTTATTTAGCAAAAATGTATGAAAAAAAATTCTTGAATATGGGATATGAGGTCAGACTTGCTTCTAATGGGGAAGCCGGTTGCACAGCTATGCTGGAATATCACCCCGACATTGTCCTTCTTGATATTAAGATGCCGGTTCTTGACGGGTATGGTTTCATAGATAGGGTTAAGAAAAATGCTGATCTTGCGAAAATACCGATTGTGGTTGTCACCAACTTATCATTGGCCGAAACCAAAGAGGAGCTTATTGGTAGAGGTGTAGCCGACTGTATCGAAAAAACGGCTGTCACTCCAAAACAACTAGCCGAGAGGATCGAGGAAATTCTTGGTCGGGACGGGCGGACTTGAACCGCCGACCTCACGCTCCCAAAGCGTGCATTCTAGCCATCTGAACTACGTCCCGTTTGATTTTCTTATTATAACATTCTTCTTAAGGTATAAAATAGTTTAATGGAAAAGGTTATTTCCGGTCTACAGTTGTTTTTTCTGTTTTTAATCAATGTGTTCATGACTCTTACCGGGCAGATTAACGATCCGGCACAACAGGTTGTTACCTGGAAAAAAGTAAACGCAGCTCCCGACTATGTGCGGGTCGAGCGTGTAATTGATGGGGACACGATCTTGGTCGAGAGCGGGGATAAAGTAAGATATATCGGCATCGACGCGCCTGAGGTCGCTTCGGGCAGAAAGGAGGAGGAATGTTTCGCAAGTGCCGCGACCCAAAAAAACAAGGAACTTGTGGAGGGTAAAATGGTACGATTGGAGAGAGATGTATCTGAAAAGGACAAGTATGGTCGCCTGCTGCGGTATGTTTATCAGGATGATTTTTTTATAAACGAAATATTAGTCAGCGAGGGTTATGCGAAATCAGTTACCTATCCGCCTGATGTGCGATATGCGGATTATTTTTTGGGTAAAGAGAAAATTGCTTCACAGGAATCGAGGGGATTGTGGACCATGTGTCACTGAATTACTTAGTTAGAATTGCTCTTGCAGGTGCAGCGTCATCTGTTTCCGTTGACAGGGGTGCGGCGATTAAGTAATAATTGTCTTCCTCAACCACCGAAAGATTCAAACCCTCGATTATCGGGATATTTTTTGAAAGGAGTGCTGTATGTGGCCGGTTGTCTTTCGAACCCTTCTGTTTTATCGAAAACGCATCGATTCCAACCAGGGTGATTTCCAAAGATGCCAGATATTCCGCAGCTTCCGCCGACAGAAATACATAGTCATCATAAAACTTGGAAAAACCCCGTGACGAATTGGAGGTTTTCAATAATATTCGTTCGCCTTTTTCAACACTCTTTATTTTTACATCCTCCACACTTATTGAGATTTTAGATTGCGTCAGATCTAAAACTCTTGCCGGACCGACAAAATAGCTTAATGGGAAATCCTGAATTTTTTTTCCAGTCCTGAAAGCGTGCGCTGGAGCGTCGATGTGAGTGCCGACATGTGTGCCAAGAAGAATTTGCGAGTTAAAGGATTGTCCGGAGGCGCTTGGAAAATGTGTAATTCCAACTTTAGGGTTACCCGGATAAACAGGAGTGTTGCCATTAAGGGGAATGGAAATATCAATTATATTTGTTTTTTTCATTTAGAAAAATATAAGTGCTTGATATTAGTTTTTTCGCACATCATGTTTTTATACTGTGTCCCCCAAACTGATTCCTCATTGTCGACAGAATTTTACCTGTATAGTCCGGGTTTTTTTCGGAATTTTTTCTGAACTGCAATGCCGCTTCTATTATCCTGGCTTTTATTTTAAGGTCATCTGCTGCTTCAACTGTCCAAGCGCCTTCACCAGTGTGTGCAACAGTGCCCGAAACTTGTTTTAGGTCTTCCCCATAGATTTCCAGACCATCTTTTAGCCATTTCACAAGTCGCGACTCAACGACCGAACCATGATTATATAGGTCGGCGATATTTGTTAAATTAAGTTTATATTCTGACTTTTTCATAATTGCAAATCCTTCGGCAATCGCCTGCATCATCCCGTATTCAATGCCGTTATGAACCATTTTTACAAAGTGTCCTGCCCCTATACCAGGAAAAAATTGTGCTCCCGAAGCAACGGTGAGATCTATATAGAGCGGCGTAAGATAGTCGTACAGTTTTTTGTCGCCTCCCGCCATTATGCAGGCTCCGAAGCGTGCCCCGCGTGGCCCGCCCGAAACTCCGGCGTCGGCAAATTTAATTCCATACTTTTCGATTCTTTTCGCTCTGCGTATCGTGTCTTTGTAATTCGAATTGCCAGCATCAATTATTATATCGCCCTTTTTCAGATGTTTGACCAGTCCGTCCTTACCGAAGATCATTTCATCGACCGGTTTTCCGGATGGAACCATGATCCAAACCACTCTTGGCGACTTGAGTTGTTTTACCAGGTCTTTGATCGTTTCTGCGGCCGTTAGCCCCTCTTTTTCAAGTTGTTTGGTTACTTCATATGTCCTGTTGTAGCCAACGACATTCCACCCTTTTTCTAACAGTTGGAGCGCAACACCGGTCCCCATTTTGCCTAATCCGATTACTCCAATTGAGCGGTTTGTTTCGATGGTATCTTGTTTATTTTCCAGTGTAAGGTTGCCGGATATAGGTTCGGTATAAGGTTTATATATGCGCAGGGGTACGAGATTTTTTTGCCAGGCTCTTATTATCGGGTCCACAAAGCGCCACATCGAAAGAACCTCGTCGGTGCTGACGAATAATATTTGGTTGCCATTTATGGCGTCCAGCAGAAGTTTTTCGTATTCTTCGACATACTGATTTATGCGGGAGCGATTGCGGAAACTGTCCGTAAAACATCTCTCTTCCATATCGGTTGCCAGTCCGGTTTTTTTGGAGAGGAAGTTGATTCGGATTTCCTCTTTTGGTTCGATTGAGAATACCACCCGGTTTTTATGGTGTTTGTCCCCGGGCGGACAGAGGCAGGGGGCGGTGTGTCTGAATGTAACCACGATTTCTTTTAGTGGTTTTTTCATTGATTTGCCGTGCTCAAGAGTTATTGGCACTCCGGCCCAGCGTGGTGAATCGATAAAAGTTTTTATCCGGAAAAATGTTTCTGTGTTGGAGTTTTTTTCGACCCCCTGAGCTTCCCGGAACCCTTCATACTGTGCCCGCTGTGTATTTGAAGGTATTTCATTAGTTGTGAGCGCGCGCACCGATTTAAGGAGGGCCGCCCGGTTTTTTCTAATTTTATCTGCGCTTAACTGTCCCGGGTGGTCCATAGTTACTATAGCCAGCATCTGCATAAGGTGATTTTGCCCAACATCGCGCAGTGCGCCGACTCCGTCGTAAAATTTACCCCGTGATTCTACGCCGATTTTTTCGTGCATAGTTATCGCTATTGACTCGATATGACGGTTGTTCCAAGAAGATTCGAGAATATTATTGGAAAAGCGGAACGTGAGGATATTCTGCAGCATTTCTTTTGCCAGATAATGATCGATGCGATAAATCTGTTCTTCCTTAAATAGCTTTCCCATGAGAAGGTCAAGCGATTTGGCGGTTTCAAGATCGTTGCCGAACGGCTTTTCTACCAACACCCGAGTCCATCCCCCTTCCGGCCCGCAGGGTATAGTAAGACCTGATTTATCAAGGTTTATGAAAATAGTTTTATAATACGATGGCGGCACCGCCAGATAAAATAGTTTATTGGCACACGTTTTCCATTCCAGATCGGTTTGGCCGAGTTTTTGGGCGAGTGAATTGTAGTCGGCTAAATCGTCAAAGCTCCCTTGATGATATTGGATATGTCGAAAGAATTCCTCAATAGTTTTTTTATCGGCCTTGATATTTTTGTACGCCAGAAAATTCTGCATTATATGAAGCTGGAATTCTTCCCGTGAGATTTTTCGGCGGGAAAAACCGATTATTTGAATTAATTTTGGAAGTTTTTCTTTCTGAAATAAGTGTAATAATGAGGGTGCGATTTTTTTCGCCATCAAATCACCCGTTGCCCCGAAGATAACCAAGATTGTGGGTGTGTTTTTATCCATTACCTCAGAATTATACAGAAGCTTACATACTAAATAAACTCTTGATTCAGATAAATATTTCTCGTTTGAGTCAGGCGAGATAATTCTAAGGAAGCGTCCGTCAATTCGGATGTGGTGAGTTTTATATGGTATCCTCGATCCAAGTCGATAGCGCTTTCGTCCTTGCCTTCTATTTGGTTAAGCTTTGTTTGCAGGTCGGAACATCGTTTTTCATATAATTCTATCTGGCGTTCTAGGTATGGTTGAAAATTTAATAAAAATGATTGTTCGGGAAGAAGCTGCCGAAGTGTTTTTTTTGTTGGGATGCCTGGGCTGTCGGCAGTTGCGTGGAGAATCTCAACGATATTAAATCCAACATATCTACTCATTGTGTGTTTTAGTATATTCATCTTTACAGTATCAAGACGGGTGATGTTTGGATTATTGAAAAATTTTTCGGCCAATTTATCCACATACCCTCCGACTCGTTGTATTTTCGAGTTAAATTTTATCGATTCGATATCTGGATTTGACCAAGCGCCTTCAGGATAATTCATACCCGGTATGGTAATTTATCAGATAATGGTTTTCTTAACTGTGATAAATATGTATTGGGTAAGACCGTGGATTTGGATATAATACCATCATGGGAGAGAAAAAAATCGTTGTTATTGGCGGTGGACTTTCAGGATTAGCGACGGCTGCGATTTTGGCTAAGCAGGGTTATGTCGTGACCGTTCTTGAAAAAAATGAAGTTATAGGCGGGCGAGCGATGGTATTTAAGGAAGCCGGATTTACTTTTGATATGGGGCCTTCCTGGTATGCAATGCCGGAAATATTTGAAAGATATTTTTCTTTTTTTGGAAAACAGGTAAGCGATTTTTATATACTAAAACGTTTAGATCCGCAGTTTAAGGTTTTATATGACCGCGACGAGGGGTTTGAAATGCCAGGCAATCTAGAAGGAGCCGTTGCGGCATTGGAAACTCTTGATCCCGGTATTGCACCACGCTTTTATGCTCATTTGGAAAAATCTAAATATATTAAAGAGCGCGCACTCTCCGATCTTCTATATAGATCGTACGACACTATATCGCAGGCATTTTTACCCGGCTTAATTTTTGAGGCGGGTAAACTTGGCATTCATCAGTCGCTCCACTCGGTTATTACCAAGGTCAGCTCAAGCTCCCGAGTTCAGCAGCTGCTTGAATTTCATTCCATGTTTTTAGGATGTTCGCCTTACAATATGCCGGCATTTTATTCGATGATGGATTCCGTGCTTTATAACGACGGTGTTTATTATCCCATGGGGGGAATGTATAAAATAGTGGCCGCACTGGAAAAGCTTTGTCTGGAAAATGGCTGTAATATAAAAACGGGTCAGAATGTAAAAAAAATTGCGGTCGCTGGGGGTTCTGCTAAGTCGGTCATCACCGAAGAAGGCGCCGTTTACAGTGCAGATATTGTAGTTTCAAGCGCAGACTATCCTTTTACCGAAACCAGGCTTCTTGATAAGGAATGGAGCTCTTATCCGGAGTCATTTTGGGAAAAGAAAACTATCGCTCCCTCCGCTTTTGTCATGTACCTTGGAATCAAAGGTAAGATCCCGGCGCTTGCGCACCATACTTTATATCTGGCAAAAGACTGGAAAGCTCATTTCGATTCGATTTTCGATAAACCGGATTGGCCGAAGGATCCTTCATATTACATAGGTGCCCCGTCAGTCTCCGACACCTCCGTTGCCCCCGAAAACTCTGAAGCGGTGTTTATATTGGTCCCCGTAGCTCCCGGACTTGTCGACTCCGATGAGGTGTGTGTTTATTTCGAGAAAAAAATATTGGATCATTTTTCCAATTTAATAGGCGAATCTCTTGAGGGGAGAATACTTGTGAAGAATATTCTGTCGTCCCGTGATTATGTTGCACTCTATAATTCATATCAGGGTACGGCATTCGGCTTGGCGCACACTCGTTTTCAAACGGCGATGTTTAGGCCGTCTGGTAAAAGCAAGAAAGTAAACAATTTATATTACGCCGGTCAGTATCTCCATCCGGGGATCGGTGTGCCTATGTGTTTGGTATCGGCGGAGCTGACTGCCGCGAAAATAACTAACGATGAAAAAAAATGATAAGGCAACAGATCTTTTTGCCCGTTCTTCGGTAACGTATTTTTATTCCAGTTTGTTTTTCCCGGAAAACATCAGAAGTGATATCACTAAGTTATACGCATACGTTCGGACGGCTGATAATTTTGTTGATAAAATTCCACCAGACAGTAAAGCATTTTTTGCATATTGTGACAGCACAGAGAAATCATTAGCCGGCAGTATGTCGGGTAATACGATTATTGATGACTTCGTAAAGCTTAGTAAAAAATACGGATTCGATCGCAAGTGGATAAGCGCATTTCTTGATGCGATGAAGCAAGATCTTAATGTAAAAAGATATTCGACTTATGACGAGCTCGCCCGGTATATGTATGGTTCGGCGGAGGTGGTTGGCCTTATGATCGGACGCATCCTTGGGTTACCGGCGGATGCGGTAGGCCCGGCAAGAATACAAGGCCGGGCGATGCAGTTTATCAATTTTATAAGGGATGTCGCGGAAGATCTTGATCTCGGACGAATTTATATACCTGAGGAGGATATGCGAAAATTTGGAGTCGTGAATTTGCCTCCACAGACGGCAAATGAATCCGAGGCGTTTTGTCGACTTATAAGATACGAAATAGATATATATCGGAATATGCAAAATGATGCGGCCGCCGGTTATCGCTACATTCCTTGGCGATACCGGGTAGCGGTGCGCACGGCCGCCGAGATGTATCGTTGGACATCCAAAGTGATCTACCAAGATCCAATGGTAATTTTTCGTCGTAAAGTCAAACCGACCAAATTAAGAGTTATCGCGCAGGCACTTGTAAATCTCACACGATTTGTTTTAGGTATTTTTATATTGTCTAATAATTTTTTTCAAGTTTTGCTGCGCGTTTAGCTGATATGAAGATAAATGATTTTGTATCGTTATACAAACCAAAGATAAAAAATGCGCTAGTCGATTATTTAACGGATTGTGGCAGTCGCGCCCCGGCCGATCTGCCTTATTTTCTCGAGGTTGTCGACGGTTTCCGTCGATTTGCTCCGGACGGAAAATTATTTAGAGGACTGTTGGTTATTATAGGAAGCGTTCTTACCGGTCAACGCATAACCCAAGATTCATTAAACATCGCAGTTGCGGTTGAGATCATTCATTCGACTCTGCTTATTCATGACGATATCATGGATAATGATAATTTAAGACGCGGCAAAAAAGCCTTATTTGCCGAATACGAGGAGAAGGGGAGGCTTCGTAAAACCACTGATCCGAAGTTGTATGGTCAGTCAATGGCAATCTGTGCCGGAGATATTGGATTTTTTCTGTCGTATGAACTTATGTCTGCGGTGCGATCCGGAGGTTACGATATTATGCGTATTTTATCGCGCGAACTGCAGTATGTAGGTGCGATGCAGATGGGCGATGTCGACTTCGGGATGAGGGATTTTGAACCCACAGAGGAGGAGATAATTTCGGTATATCGCTACAAGACAGGAAGATATACTATTTCATTACCGCTTATTCTTGGTGCAAAGCTCGCCCAAGCCCCCGATTCTCTGATAAGTAAACTAGATACTTTTGGGGAGGAGCTCGGTATCTTATTTCAGATACGTGATGATGAATTATCTCTTTTCGGCGACGAGGCGGTTACCGGAAAACCGATCGGATCTGATATCAGGGAGAATAAAAAGACTTTGCTAAGACATCTTCTATTTAAACACGCAACAAACTCCGAATTACAATTCTTGAAACACCTGTTTGGAAATAAAAGCATCACTGATGAAGATATGAAAAAGTTCCGGAATCTTTACGAAAAATCGGAAGCCAGTAAAATATTGAGGGATAAGATAAATACTTCCCTAAGATCTTTACATCTGAAGATAGATGGTATGGAAGTCGGAGTTGAGTGGAGGGAGCTTTTACACACCTTCACCGATTACATAGTTGTTCGGGAAAAGTGAGCGAATATCTCCTATTCAATCTCGTCGTGCTCATCTCACCTTTTTTTGCAAAATTAGTTTACCCAAATGCTGTCCTTCCTAAAGGGACAAAAACAATTATCGCTATATCGATTCCGGCATTGATTTTTATTTTGTGGGACATATGCGTGACCAATTATTTTTGGTCATTTAACACTAAATATATATTGGGAATTTATCTTATTGGGGTGCCGATTGAAGAATGGCTGTTTTTTTTCAGTGTCCCATACGCGTGTCTTTTTATTTGGGAAAATTTAAACACTCCACTTATAAAAATTAAGCAGACAGGGAAAAGTTATGTTTCATTTATCGTTATGCTATTATTTTCAGGTATTTTTTTCCTATATCAGGCTATTTATTATACGGGAATTGATTTATTGGTGTTTGCGGCGGTCGTTGCGTTTGATTTTATTTCGGGTGCAAGATTGATCTTTTCTAAAAAAACGGCGGTTTTTTCTGTGATTCTTTTGTTGCTTATTACGATATTTAATTATTATCTAACCGCAAGACCGGTCGTTATTTATAATCTAGACGTTAAGACGAGTTTTTATGTTCTGACAATCCCAGTCGAAGACTTTATTTATGGTTTTTCTCTGATAATTTTGCAACTTATCATCTACGTCAGGGTGCCGTATTTCTATAAAATCTTATTTTCGCAAACTCAACAACAGTCACATAAATAAGTATTATCCCGGCAAGATAGATCCAGAAAGTCCCCGGAACAGGCGCAAACCGGAAATATGCGCCCAAAGGAGTTTGGGCGATAAGCACTGCCGCAATCGATGTCGTAATTACCGCAATAAATAAATATTTGGAAGGTTTGCTTTTCCAGAAGGGCACAATGCCGGTGCGCGTAATGAGTATTACTACCGATTGGCTAATGAGCGATTCCATAAACCATCCGGTACGAAAAACAGGAACACTGACATGAATCACATAGAGCAGAACATAAAAAGTCGCAAAATCAAAAAATGAACTTATTGGACCAAAAGTTATAATAGCTTTGCGGATATATTTCATATCCCAGCTTTTTGGTTCTTTAAGCTCCTCCGCGTCGACATTGTCGGTGGGGAGCGCGATCTGGGAGAGGTCATACATTAAGTTGTTAAGAAGTATTTGTATTGGAAGCATGGGCAGGAATGGAAAAATTAGTGAGGCGACGCTGACAGACATCATATTGCCGAAATTCGAACCCATACCCATAAAAATATATTTCATAGTATTGGCGAATGTGCGCCTACCCTCGATTATACCGTCATGAAGCACCTTAAGAGATTTCTTTGTCAATATGACATCAGCCGATTCCTTCGCAACATCAACAGCATTATCGACCGATATGCCAATATCAGCGGCTCTTAATGGGGGCGCATCGTTAACCCCGTCGCCCATATAACCGACCACATTGCCGTTTTTTTTAAGAGCAAGCACCAGTCTTTCTTTTTGCGAAGGGGTCAGACGGGCAAAAATAGTGTTGTCGGCTGCAATCCTTGAGAGCGTCCGCTCGGAAACATGTAGAAGTTGAGACCCAAGGATAACTCCTTTGACTTCAATACCGAGTTCGGTGCAGACCTTATTAGTCACAAGCTCGCTGTCGCCGGTGAGGATTTTTAAATCGACGCCGGAGTTTTTTAGGTCGGCGAGGATGGCTTTTACAGCGTGTTTCGGCGGATCCAAGAAAGCGGTGTAACCCGCGAAGATAAGATCATTTTCCTCGCTCTTTGAGTACTCATCATTATGTTTTGCAAGTGGTTTATAGGCGACCGTCAAAACACGGTAGCCGTCGCGACTGAGTTCTTCGTAGCGATTATGCATTTTTTGTTTAGTATCGGCGGTTAATGGTTTGATTCCTTCCCTGGAATCATAATATTTGCAGAGTTCGTTTACCGAATCGGGCGCGCCCTTGCAGATAAACTTTAATTCGGAGTTATTTTGATTTACCACGATCGATAGTCTCTTTCTTATGAAATCAAAGGGAATTTCGGCGATTTTAGCGATGTTTTTCGGTGCCGCCTCCTTATGAGCAAGTATCGCCTCATCCAGCGGGCTTCTTAAGTTGGCCTGATATAAACTGTTTATGTATCCCAATTGAAGGACGCGACTATCTTCTTCGTTATAAATATTTTCATATTTTTCAAGCCTGATTTTATTTTCCGTGATTGTGCCGGTTTTATCGGTGCAGAGCATATTCATACCGCCAAAATTCTGGATCGAGGGCAGGTGTTTTACGATTACTCCTTTTTTTGCCATCCGGCTTGCCCCTTGAGCCAGATTTACCGTTACGACCATGGGTAAAAGTTCCGGAGTAAGCCCGACAGCAAGGGCGATTGCGAAGAGAAAAGAGTCAAATAGGTCATGTCTCATTAATATGTGTGTCATAAAAATGACCATAATCAGCCCGACGGTAATCTGCATTACTAAATATCCAAATTTGCGGATTCCATGTTCGAAGTCGGTTTCCGGTCTTTTTTTAGCCAATGATTCGGCGATTTCCCCAAATTTTGTATGAGCGCCGATTGCAGTTATTACACAGTACGCTTCTCCGTTTACAATGGTCGAACCCATAAATATGTCTGAGCCCATTGTTTTCCCGACGGGGTAGGACTCTCCGGTTAGTGCGGATTCGTCTACGTGAAAATCCTGCGAATTAACTATGATGGCGTCAGCTGGCACGACATCGCCGGTTGTGAGGTGAATCAGGTCGCCCTGAGTCAGGTGAGGTGCTGTCAGCTCGAATCTTTTGCCGTCCCGGATTACCCAAGTATGGATTGCCGCTTTCTGTTTCAGTTTTTCGGCCGCTGCGGAGGATTGATATTCCTGGAAAAAATCCAAGATAACACTTACCGCCACGATGCTGATTATGATGAAAAAATCAGCGTAACTCTCGGTAAATGCGGAAATAATTGAAGCGATAACCAAGATGATTACGAGCGGATTTTTGAAGCGAATCAACAAGGATCGGAAAAGACTCTCTTTTCTTATTGTGGCAACTGTGTTTGGCCCGTATATATGATGCCTTTTTTCTGCCTCTTCTGTTGTGATGCCATTCTTCCCGGATTTTAGTTTGTGCAATAACTGTAGCTGTTTGTCATTGAAGCGCAGGTCTTCCATAATATAAATATACGAAATATGAGCTCATTTTTTACCTTCGTTGTGGTGGTGTCTGCCCCAGCCGACGTTATTCCATATACGTTCATGAAGGAAATACAAGAATGTGTGTATTACGCTCGATATCGCGACTATACCAACAGCAACATCCGTTCTTCCGATCAATCGGGCGATGATTATGAAGTCGACCGCAAGAATTATAAGCCTAAAAGTGAATGCTTTCGTCAATGAGCGTTTGTAGTGTTCGAAAAATTTTATCGGCATAGGCTGAATTTTTAATTAGTATATCATAATTTATAGATGTATTTTTTCGGCGCTTTGGTTATAATGAACGCTATGAATATCCTGTTAACATATGCAACCTATTCATCGGGGACAAGGGTGGCCGGTGAGTGTGTCGCGCAGGCGCTAACCGAAGCAGGTCACAGTGTGAGCATCAAGGAGGTTGCCGAGCTGAACCCTGAGGACATGAATGCGTATGAGCTTATCATAATGGGGTCACCCAGTTGGTACAATCATGAAAAAGATGGTATGCCGCATGAAGACTTCATTATTTTTTCCGAAAAAGCCAAGGGTAAATCCTTTGAAGGCAAAAAATTCGCGGTTTACGGACTAGGCGACAAAACATACGCCCATTTTTGCGGCGCAGTTGATTACTTGGAGAATTTTATAAAAGAAATAAAGGGAACATTAAAGGCACAGTCGATCCGAGTCGACAGTTTTTTCAACGATGAATCAGCTAAGGAGCAGGCTTTGAAAGACTGGGCGCGGACGCTTGTCCAATAATCCTTATGAAATTGTTTTTAACACTGCTTTTTTTTGGAGCAATCGGAGCAACTGTTATATATTTCATGTATGAACAGCAGATTTATCTTTCGAAAAGAGTTATAAGCACGCATGCTAAGGCGCAGGAGGTAGATGCCCAATTCCGCGAGGCAAAGGATAAACTAGAACAAACCGCCCATGAGCTTGATATATTAAGAAACGAGGATCAGCGTACGATTAATAAAAATCTCGAAACAAATATTAAGGAAATAGAATCCGCATATAAAGATGCGGTTGGCGCGTACGAAGAACTAGTTAAACTGCGTGAGGCGACCAATAAAACAGCCGAATTCGACACAAAATTTGTAAGCGCATTGACCGCCCTTTCAAAGCGAGATTATGCCTCCGGATCTTCTACCCTTACAGCCTTAAAAAAATCCATATCAAGCGAGAGGGAAAAAATCGCCGCTTCTTTTGCCATTCCTCAAAATGTGCCTACCAATAATGCACCCCCCGGATCAGGCTATCGGCGCCAGGTTGTTCAGGCCGATATCGGGAGTTATATGGTAGATATTATCGCGGCTGATCTCAACTCAACTAGAGTGATAGTAGATACCGCTTCCGACTCCAACTGTGGCAACGATTGTCCAGTGCTTCCATTAGGAGACTATGCCAGTCGTTCCGGTGCTTATGCCGGAATCAACGGCCCATATTTTTGTCCCGCATCATACCCAAGCTGCGATGGCAAAAAAAACTCATTCGACACGCTCCTTATGAATAAGAAAAAATATTATTTTAATTCCGACAATAACGTTTATAGCACCGTTCCGGCTGTCATCTTCTCCGGAAACTCTGCCCGCTGGGTAAGCCGTTCGCTTGAGTGGGGCCGGGATACGAGTGTGGATTCGGTAATTGCTGGTCAGCCTTTACTATTATTTAATGGAAATGTTGTTTTTGGGGGTGATGGTGAAGTAAAGCGCTCCGGAAAAGGTACACGGAGTTTTATAGGCACCAAAGGTTCGCTTGTTTATATCGGAGTTGTTCATAATGCCAATGTGGCTGAAGTTGCAAGGGTGCTTAAAGCACTTGGTCTGGATAACGCTCTTAATCTCGATTCCGGCGGATCGACCGCTCTTATAAGTGGCGGACGTTATCTGGCAGGTCCGGGCCGAAATACGCCGTTTGGAATATTGTTTGTAAGAAAGTGATTTCCACCTATGGAAAACCATCCGCTTCAAAAAGAGTTTGTTGAGGGTACGGTCCCCGATAGTTTGGAGGGATTTTATCGTGGCTCGATCGAAGAGGTTTACGACACTAATGTGGGAAAAACTTTCATATCCGCAATTGGCGGGTTATGGAGTCCGTGGAAGGGTAAATATTTTTATCAGAACGGGCGCGGAGATAATATAATGTCCGCGGCTCTTAAATGGCTGGTTAAGATCCGTTTCGGAGATTTTTTTAATGAGAAACAGGGGGACGGGTTTTTTCATGCCTACCCATTTCAAACCTCCATCAGTGTTTCTATCTACGATGAAAAACCCGTGTTACAACTGTCATACAATTTACCTCAAAACCCACCTTCCGTTCAGGCTATTATTGACGAAATCGTCTGGACGGGTGAAAAAATTTATCTGGGAAAAATGTATGTCAAAACACAGGAAACTTACAAGTTAAAAGCCTGGTTCAGGCTTTACGCTCCCTGATCACATCGGTTCTGACGGAAAATCTTCATCGCCGTTATTTTTGGGTGTTGCCGAGTTTAGCCATTCGACATAAGTGCAACCAACAGCTTGTTTCTTTTCCCGATCCCATGTATTGGTTGAGCATTTTTTCAGTTTTTTTCCATTTGCAGTCGTCATGAGAACCAGTTTATTACCACACTGTGGGCATTCTTCTTCAAGCTCTTCCCGAGTAGTTTTATTAAGCCATTCGATATAGTCACAGCCAGTAGCTTTTTTCGATTCGCGATCCCATCCGGAAGTGGAGCATTTTTTTGCTCTTTTCCCAAATCGGGTAGTTATTATTACAAGATTAGCTCCGCATTTAGGGCATTTTTCATCAAGTGTTTCAGGTGGAGTTTCGAGCCATTTAACATAATCACAACCTTCGGTTTTTCTGGTTTGCGGATTCCATGAGCCTGTCGAGCAGCGCTGCAGTCTTTTACCTGTTGGAGTTTCGGTTATCGGTGAAAGTGGACTTCCGCATTTTGGACAGACATCTGATTTGGCTTCTTCCTTATTTGTTTCAGTTTTTGTTTTTGCTTTTGGCATATTTTAATAAGCGTGAAATTGATGAAATGCCTAAGATAATCACGCCACTTTATCGGGCACGTGGAAAAATATAGTGGAATTTTACTTAAAGGTCAATAGCATATTGTCTACAAATGTTAAAAAATCCCTTCACAGTCGGCAGACTGATATAATCTACTTAGTATGAAAAGCGAAGAAAACCTAAAAACCCTAAAAGCGATGGCGATGGACATTGAGTTTCTTATAATAAGCGTAATCCAGGGGATGGCTTTACAAATCCTTGCCAGTGTGGCTGCCCCTATACTTGGCGATCTTAAATTTGAATTCTGGCCTTATTTATTTTCCGCATTTGTATTAATACTGGTTTTCTGGTCACAGTCGGTAATACATGCCTGGAGTTTTATAGATTGGCCGATAGATCTGCCACACGCGTTTCTTTATTTTCTTGCCAGTTTTATTGAGGTTATTGCATTTATTTATATTACTGATCCTTTGAGATGGTATTTGTTTGGATTGGTTTTTCTGGTTGTGATGGCAGTTTTGTATGTCTATGATTTGTCGGTCATAAAAAGACGGAAAAATTATTTTAAGAAAAATCAGGCGTATATGCGGCTCTTTCATCATACCTATACTCGACAAATAAAAGAACTGAAGGTATTGGTGACCTCAGCGCTGATTTTTAACATTACTGCTTCGGTACTCATTTTTACAATGAAATCTTTATTTCTTGAAAGCCGTTATCATGTTATTATAGGCACAACCCAAGCCATATTTAGCTGCGGTCTGCTATATGTATCTATTAAGGGATTTAAGAAACGGACAAAGCTGATTACGGAAGCATTTATAGCTGAATAAAATTGTGGACCTGAGGGGACTCGAACCCCTGATCTCCTGACTGCCAGCCAGGCATTCTAGCCAACTGAACTACAGGCCCTTTTAATTCATCTTTTCCTACGATATTATAGAATACTAACAATGATATTTAAAGACCGCGAAGATGCCGCCAACCAGCTTGCCACATTGCTGCAATTAAGGCTGAAATCGACGCCGCCCAGTAAAATCGTAGTCGCCTCACTGCTACGCGGCGGTGTACCGGTGGGTGCGGTTGTTGCCAACCATCTGAAATGTGGACATATTGCGCTGCCTGTTGCCAAAGTCGGTGCGCCGAATAACAAAGAATTGGCGCTAGGCGCACTTTGTTTCGATATAACTTATCTGGAAAAGAATACTATCGATCAGTTTTTGGGAATGAAAAGAAGCGAGATTGTCTCGCAAATTGAGCTGGCGCGGAAGAAATTTTATTCGTATGTCGAAAATTTTCAGATAGATGAGCTGAAAACCAAAGTGCTGATTGCCGGACAAAATGTGATCATAGTGGATGATGGTATTGCAACTGGCGCAACGGTGAAAGCCGCAGCGCTTTTTGTATCCATGCACAGACCGCATTCCATTATTATCGCTTCTCCAGTAGTTCTCGGAGGATTTCAAGCGCCCCGCATTGACCTGTTGACGCTCAATATTGCCCGTAGCGCGCATTCGATATCGCAGTTCTATCGATTCTTTCCTCAGGTCGGCGATGAAGAGGTGAAAAAGTATTTCCCTCAACCGACAAAATAACCCTGGATAAAATAGCTCAAAACTACGGCATGCAAAATGAGAAACAGAATGGCAATACCGTATTTAATGATATTAGATTTAATGGAAGAAAATACTATGTAAGCCGATAGCGCCATTACGCTATAGCGCGGCATCGAAGAAAAAGTACCGGTCAAGGTTGGCAGTATTAGATATGCCGCTGAAAAAAAAGCCAGTCCAAGACGTGGGAGTTGGTTTTTAGTCCCACTCTTCAAAATAGAGAAAATTTCCCAACAAACAGCGCTGAACATTGCTGAAAAACTAACAAATTCAAGCACTGATACGAAATAACGTGAATCATGATTAGCTGTAATAAATATTTTTAAGTAACGGAAAATCACCTGCGGCAATAGGATTATGTGGGTAGATCGGTAAGCTCCAAATACCGGTTGAACAGTCGCAAAATAAAAAGGGTCTCCGGTTGTTGCTGAAAGATAGACCATATAAGAAATTAAGCCGATAAATGGCGTAATAACCAATAGCATAATTTGTTTGTTTTTTTGCGGCCACAATTGTATTATGAAGGGCAGTGCGAGAAATACACCGGAAAGCCGCGAAAGCGATGCGAGTGCTGCCGAAATAGCTGCCAGAAAATATGCCCTCTTATTCAGATGATATAACGAAAATGAGATGAGAAATAAAAACAAAGATTCGCCATAAAGGGCGCCAAAGAAAAAGGAACCAGGGTAAAGACACATGAATATCACAACCCACGTAATCTGACGCTGTTTTAATCCTATATTATCAAGATATTTCGTAAAAAAAACCAGAGCCGCAGCTCCCGATATCCATGAGATAAGAATTCCGGCTGCGACGGAATTTCCGGAAAAAAGTGGCGATATATATCTTATTAGCAATGGATAAAGGGGAAAGTAAGCCTGTTCATAGTTATCATAACCGTGCTGTGAAATTCTTACATAGTGAACGCCGTCGAAATTTCCAAAAGCGGCAAAATAGTGGGGCAAGAAAGACAGGTCGAGTATTTCTTTATACGGAAAAAAGCCAAGATACTCTATAAAATAAGGGGCAATTACCGCGATCGTAAGATCGATAATGCGGAAAATTAAAAAGATGAGTATTACTGTTGTTGTAGCCATTCCAGGGAGCGATCCTGGACTTTTTTAGTATCACCCCAAAGTATCATAACGTTTTTAGGATCGACTCCTTGTTTTTGAATCCAATCATGTACCGATTTGGCAGCTTTGCGGAAAAGATCCCGCTGCTTTGCCATTTCCGGGGAATTGTCCGGAATTTCATAATCAACTTCGCTTATGGTCACGGTTATTAGCCATTGGCTAATTGCAGGATTTGTTTTTGGGATATAAACATTTGTTTCCTCTCCCGAATCCAGCTTCACCTTTGCATTGTATGGAAGCTGCAGATTTAATTTTTCGATATTTTTTATTGAAGTTTGTACATCTTTAGCCTGTAGGTTAACACCGACATTACCCGCAACCGCAATAGTTGGCGCACTGTATGCTGAGGTAAAAGCTGTTTCGGCGATTTTAATTTCCTCTTTGGGTTTATTGGGCGGAGATGGTTTTTTAAGAGTCCAGTTGATAATAAGAAGTGTGATAAGCACTAAGACTCCGGCTGCGATTATGATTTTATATTTAGAGTTCAGCATGAGTGTTTGTCGCAATATGAAACCCACTTTATAACACTTAAACCACCTGGGCGCTTGAACACAGGCGCCGGATTACATAATACCCGATCGCCGTCGCAATACGGTAAACACATAGTTGCGTGTTTCTGATCGAACCAGTTCATCGGGTACGGATGATCATCGCCTTTGAATGCCGGCGGACAGCCTTTATAAATACCATTACATTTATCGCAGTTGGTATTTCCCCAACCATTGTATCCCGCCATTCCGGCTGCCAGTTGGGCGATGCTTGTAATTTGTCCTTGGAGTTTGTTTTCGACCAGTATCCGTGCTCCATCGCACGCGGCATCGACAAATGTCTTGTAACCACATCCGCCGGCAACCGGCACTGTGCGGCAAGGGCCTATATTTTGCGGACTACATGTGCCAGCACGATCAGGCTCCGCAACGCCGATACTTCTGCCGCTTATTATCGATTTTGAAGGGTCGCAGGAACCGCCAGTTTCTACATGGTGAAACCCGCTTAATATTTGCCAGGGCACGGGAGCGCCGTTTTTATCGGTTCGGTATTGCTGATACATGGCAACTGCCTGTTGATATAGAGCTTTATTGGCTAAGCAGCGGATAGCGTGAGAAACATACTGCTGAGGAGTGGCGTCTGAGGGATTAAGCAACGTATCCAAACCTTGCGGAATCGGCTGATTAGGCAGAGTGGGTATTGGTGAGCCGACTCCCACACTTGGTGCCGGTGTTCCCGGGCCAACGGATATATTCGGATTCTGGTAACCTAAGCATATTTTAGTTAATGTTTCCCTGAGTCCGAGATCATTTCCGAATAACTGGATAAGTCTCCTTATTAAAGCTTCCGCGTCATATTTTGTGCATTTGTTAAGATCTGTAGACGGCGCGTCCGTCGGTTGCACCGCTAATGTTACTGAAGGAACCGGTCTAGTAGGAGACAGGATACTGTTGGGGCAAACCGCTCGATATTCGTAGTACCCGCGTACCCAATCGGCGTCTTCGTAACTTCCGTCGCCGTTGGGATCGCAGTATCCACCAGGAAATGTTTGTGGACAGCCTTGAGTCTGATGCGGATGAAAACACATGTTGTCTGTCCAGTTGTGTACATCAGGCGGTGGATTACATCCGCAGCCGTTTGCGACCGGTGTTGCTTCCTGAGCAAAAACCAGTTTTTGCTGTTTTGTTTGGTCTCTGCTTATAAAAAAAGAAATCAGAATTAACAAAAATACAGATAATAGAATATTTCTAGCAGTTAGTTTCATAAACCTTTAATTATAGTATCATCAGCCGCAGCTTGTTTCAAGGTATTATGGATCAAACTCCAGCATGTAGCCATAATGGTCGGAGAGATCAGGCTGGTCGATGAGTTTGATCGATCTTGCGTATACGTCTTTGCTTGTAAATATATAATCTACGGCAAGTCCTCCAGGAAATAAGTGTTTGGCTTTATGTGTGTTTTGATTTAGTGTGTTAGGATAATCTAAGTTCTTTGCCAAATCATTTCCTAGTTTTCCAAGTTCTTTCACCAGATTAGAATCAGGTGTTACATTAAAATCGCCGCTTAATACCCAGGTATCATGGATATTTTTTATAAACTCGACACACCGGTTATGTTGTTCCACTTTATATGGTTCATCGTGAGGTGTTGGTCCCCAAACCATATGAACATTTACGAAATGAATTTTTTTTCCTTCAACATTCAAACACACATCAATTCCGTTTCTCGGGTATTCGTCGAAATGGCCCTCAGGTTTTTTTTCATAAGGCGGCATAGATTTCATGAAAAAAATCGCCGTTGATTCTACCGAAAAAAATTTCTTATATAATACTGCATTGCCGATGTATGAAGACGTGTCGTTTTTAATGGTAGCTGCAACTGCCATCTGTACCCGATATGTTTCTAAAGATTGTAGTGCCTTAAACACATCGGGATGGTAGCCCCAGGCGCCACCCGTTACTTCTTGAAAATGGATAATATCAGGGTTTTCTTTATGGATGAAATCGACCGCATTACTTAAATATTTTCCACCATAGAGGTTGAGTTGGAATAACTTCATACGGGAATTATAGCTTATATATATTCGATTCTGGTAAAATATGGCTACGGGACGTAGTTCAGATGGCTAGAATGCACGCATGGGGTGCGTGAGGTCGGCGGT
>CAYYYG010000001.1:94507-96524 GCA_964476135.1 uncultured Gammaproteobacteria bacterium
CGGGACGTAGTTCAGATGGCTAGAATGCACGCATGGGGTGCGTGAGGTCGGCGGTTCAAGTCCGCCCGTCCCGACTCGTAAAAATAACCTGCTCGTCGGGGCTAACTCTCCGTAATCACTCGCTTCGCATCGTGAACGGAGAGTTGAGCAAGTCCGCCCGTCCCGACAAATTGTCTGATCACCTTTGAGTAGTGTCTCCCTTCGTATTAAAGTGTAGTTGCGACTTTCATAATAGTAACTAGCCACCGAAAAGCTATGTATCAGATATATACATGTAGATGATATAATACTACACTTTGCAGTCTCGATATTCGACATGAATATCAGAGGCAAAAGCACATTTACATTCCCGAAAGCGTCTATTTCATATCAATCAGCACCCCGCAGTATACGAATAATTATAAGATTGTTTTTATACTGCGCGGTGTTGTTTGAGAGAAGGAGATGTTTCATGAGGTTTAAGCAAAAGTTTGTTTATATGCTGTACTTGGTGTTCGTGTTATCGTTAGCACATATTCCTGTATCGGCGCAAAGTGGTACTATTAGTCAGCCACTTGCACCCAGTTTTATCGGAACTCCCTCGACTGAGCGTTTCGTCGTGGGAGAGTCTATCAACACTCCGGATTTTCCTGAGGAGATTGAGAAGGAGTACGACGAGGCTAACAATGAACGCTTGGCGGTGGTGAGCGTTCCCATTCTTACCACTGATGATCGAGGTCAGCAGATTATTCTGCACGAGATGAAATATGTCTTTGCTTATGGAGCAACGGGTACCGATGGTGCCCAAGGCCCCAATCGTGTCGATCAGTCGTTTTTTAGCTCATCTGGATTTGATCAGACAGCGGCTGAGCGCTGGTCGGTTGAGAACTTGCAGCAAGTGGAAAACGCGATTCTATTTGCCGGCATTACAACGGCCGAATCCGCAGCAGTTTGGATTCTTATCAAGGAAAACGGTACCTACGGAGGGTGCCGACTGAGTTTGCAAAGCGATACGAAGATTGTTGTGTTGCCAAGGAGCCTTGTTCTTAATACAACTCCGGGCGATTCTTCGTATCGTCGATCTTACATGTTTGTACATGAGCTCAGTCATAACAGTCGTCATCTGTTGGCGTTGGATGGAACAACCCACAATTTTTATCTGGGGCACCACGAGGAGGTTCCGGCACAGGCGCTGGGTTCCGAATGGTGGCGGCGGCAGTCGACTTTACTGCATGCCACTCAGATAGCGCAGATACGAGAAGATCTGTCCTTGCGAGCGGAGTTTGTGCTAGGCCATGAGAATATTGATGAGAGTATTCCAGGCAATACCAACCGGACCGCTCACAGCTATATTGTCTATTCGATTGCCCAGGATATGGGTATACCGATGGACGAATTTTTCACCAGATTCCAATACACGCTCAAGATGCTTATTACCAACGGAAAAATCAGGACCGACACCGATGGCGACAGGCGATTTGAAATGGTTTTGGAGGAGATGACCGGGAAAGACGTAGATCTCTACGATTTGTGGTCGCGGGCGATCGGCAAGATATTGTTGCCGCAGCCGACGATGACCCCCTATGATTGGGGGTATCAGTTCCTTCGCGATCCGGCGATCAAAGATCGATATCAGCCGATTCCGGCACACCCGGTCTACGGCTATGAGAAAAAATTTCCGGAGCAGATTGGCTTCGTCAGGCTTCAGTTTTCGGAAATTCCCAACGGTCAACATCGGTATATCAAGTCCACAGATGTTAGGGTTTGGTATATCGACTCATCAACAAATGTTTTGGTGGAATTGCCGAACTATATTGACCTAGCCAACTACATGCCTCAGATTAAGGATAGGCTGGTGATTGCCGTCAAGGCAAGTCCCGCTTCTGAAGGGATGCTGCGAATTGACGCAATCGCGCCAAGCCTGAGTACAATCTACCTTCCGGCAGTACGGAGATAAGCTTTCGGGAAGGGGCGATGAGAGAAGAATATATTAATACTGCTTTTCCGCGCACGCAATACTAATATGTTTCAGATCTCA
>CAYYYG010000002.1:0-76675 GCA_964476135.1 uncultured Gammaproteobacteria bacterium
TTATCTATATTGCTGTCATCCCCGCATACGATGGGTTCCAGTTATCTGTATACCTTAAGCTCTTTAACTTTATCCCGGATTCTAATAGCCATTTCGAAATTGAGATCTTCCGCCTGCTTTTTCATCTCCCGTTCTAACTTTTTCACAATTTTTTTTCTGTCATAAGCGGTCATTGAATCTGGGCTTAATTTGCTCAAATAACCAGTGTCTACTTCTGAGTTCTTACGGTCGTAAATTAGAAACTCCTCTTCTTTATCGGCGATCCGTTCGCGAACCGGCTTGAGAATAGTTTTTGGCACGATGCCATGTTCGCTATTATACTTCATCTGATATTCTCGGCGGCGTTCGATTTCTTCGACCGCAAGCTTGATCGATCTCGTGATTTCGTCAGCGTAAATAATTACTTCGCCATCCACATTGCGAGCTGCTCGACCCATCGTTTGAATAAGCGAGGTGCGTGAACGTAAGAAGCCTTCACGATCGGCGTCGAGTATAGCAACTAAAGTGACTTCAGGCAAATCCAAACCCTCCCGAAGTAGGTTGACGCCAATAAGCACATCGAATTCATTTTTTCTCAGGTTATCAAGCACGTCAGACCGCTCGAGCGTGTGTATGTCCGAGTGTAGATAGGAAGCTCTGACCTTTTTTTCCTTCAAGAATTCGGTCAAGTCCTCCGCAGTTTTTTTTGTCAGCGTCGTGACAAGGGTTTTTTCTTTTTTTGCAGCCCTTTTTTCCACTTCAGATACGAGATCAGGAATTTCGTTAGATGAAGGTCTTATTGTTATTTTCGGATCAATGATTCCTGTTGGCCTTATCAGTTGCTCAACAATACCGGCCAATTTAACATCGGTACTCTTTGTCTTCACTTCCTGTTTTGTCATATCCACTTCCCACTCATCCGGTGTTGCTGATACATAAATAAGGTGCGGCGGCTGCACGTAGAATTCTTCGAATTTCAACGGGCGATTATCGTAGGCAGACTGTAAACGGAAACCGAATTCGATAAGCGTTTTTTTGCGGGCGTGATCGCCATTGTACATCCCTCGAAGCTGCGGCACGGTCATATGCGACTCATCGATAAAAGTTAAAAATTTGTTGCCGTACGCCGACCGGAAATAGTCAAGAAGCGAATAAGGTGGGTCTCCCGGCTTGCGGCCGTCAAAATAGCGTGAATAGTTTTCAATCCCGTTGACGTAGCCAACTTCCTTTATCATTTCCAGATCATAATTGACTTTTCTCGTGAGTCTTTGTGCCTCAACGAGCTTATTCTGCTTTTTGAGCTGGGCGGCTTCCACTGCGACATCGTGCCGGATTTGCTCCTCAGCACTCTTGAAAACATTTGGGTCCATCATGTAGTGTTTGGCCGGATAAATAACTATCGCCTGTCTTTTACTGTCTGCTTTTTCCACTCCGGACACCGGGTCGAAGGCGTGGATTCCGGTGATTTTTCCGCCGGATTCTTCTACCCGGTAACCGATGTCTTCGTATGCCGGATATATATCCATATGTGAGCCGCGCACGCGGAATGTGCCGCGCTTGAACTCGAACTCCGATCTTTCATACTGAAGCTCGATCAACCGTCTGCCCATGCCCAGCCAATCTGAGGGGGCTCCAACTGTGAGGTTGAGAATGAATTTACCGTATTCAAGCGGTGAGCCGATGTTGTATATACACGAAACTGAGGCGACGACAATCGTATCAGTCCTGGTGAGAATATTAGTTGTCGACTGCAGGCGTAGCTTGTCTATAAGCTCGTTAATTTCCGCCTCTTTTTCGATGTAAGTATCGGTTTGAGGCACATAGGCTTCCGGCTGGTAATAGTCGTAATATGAAACAAAATACGAAACGCCATTATTAGGGAAAAAATCGCGCATTTCCTGATATAGTTGGCCGGCTAAGGTTTTGTTATGTGATATTATGAGTGCGGGCATGTTAAGATCGCGGATCATATTGGCCATCGTGAAAGTTTTACCGGATCCGGTAACACCAAGTAGCACCTGGTTTTTCAAGCCAAAATTTATTCCGTCTTTAAGTTTTGCGATTGCTTGCGGCTGGTCGCCGGTCGCTTTGAAATTGGAGACTAATTGAAACATAAACGACATTGTATCACACTATATCAGGTTGTGGCGAGTGTTCTTGATCGAATTTTTTTCTTTGTTTGGCAATAGAATTTTTTGTCCTGGCATATTTATTATAACCTAAGAAAACAGTCGCGGCTGCTGTCGGCAACAGAGCGTACCCAACATATGTGAATAATGGTGCCTGGAAAAATTTTATGAATGTAAATGATATCGCCAAAATATTAAGCGCAGTTCTAACGTAAGACATAAAGGTTCTTTCGTTCGCAAGTAAAGTGCGATCAAAGGCGAGCTCATCTCTTTTCATCTATAAGAAAGTATATCAAAATTGTGTCAGGAAAAAATACGATACTGCAGGAGCCACACGCCAATACCAGCCAAATATCCAAATAAAGCAGGTAAAGACGCGATTTTGAGATATTTTCCAAATGTCAGATCTTTAACCATTCCCATAGCGATTACTCCAGAAGCGCTTCCTATGAGCAAACATGAGCCGCCGGTGCCAACCGCAATCGCCGTCAAAACCCACATTAAAGGATCGCTTACTTTAATTAAATTGATCGAAAGGGCGGTTAATGGCACATTATCGACTACGGCAGACAGTAACCCCATCATAGTATTACCCATAACGAGTCTTATGAAATCCGGGTTTTCTCCGAATATGGCGTGTGATGCAATTTCCAGTATTCCTTGGGCTTCAAGTGCGGCGACGGCAAGCAGTATGCCGATAAAAAATTTTAATGAAGCAATATCAGTTTTTTGTACCAGTGAATCGATTTTGGCTTCAAGATGAGTAGTTTGACTGGATTTTGTCTGTAAAAATTCTATAAGTGTCCAGACCAGTCCTAAGCCGAATAGAAGGCCGACATAGGGTGGCAGATGGATGAGATTCATTACAAGTGGAAAGATAAAGCTTACAAACGTTAAGCCTATAACCAGTTTCTCGCTCGGAGATAAATTCACTTTTTCATCCGGTACAGGAAAACCGGATGCATTCTTAATCCTGCGATTAAGCATAAGCGTAGAGACTGCACCGATAGTTAACGATGGCAAAAAGGCGTCGCGTATTATTTCAAGGGCGGTAAACTTGTCGGCGAGCCATAGCATTATGGTTGTCACATCACCGATTGGCGACCAGGCTCCCCCCGCATTGGCCATAATTACAATATTTGCTGTCATTACAAGAAAATTATTTCCTTTAAAAAATTTTCTTGCGATCTGGATCATGATTATCGTAACTGTAAGGTTGTCGAGTATCGCCGAGAGGAAGAAAGTTACGAAAGATATCATTATGAACTGTTTTTTTTCGGTTAATTTCAGCCTGATAAGCCAAATTCTAATCACATCAAACAGATTGTAATGAATGAGAATCTCGACAAGCGTCATTGCCGAAAGCAGAAATGCCACGATTCCAAAAACACTGTTGCCCGCCTCGATTAAAGTATGTTCAAGTTTTATTTCCGATATTCCGGAAAATGCGGCCACTATCCACAGCAATCCCGCAAGCGCCAAGCTGATAGCTGATTTGTGGGTATTTAATTTATGTTCAAGCGTGATAAATAAATATCCCAGAACAAATATTGCGATGCTTATCCAGCCAAAAAAAGTCATTTGATCAGAATATTATTCTAACTCCTCCCAGATCTGAATAATCATAGGGATGGTAATGATGTATAGAACCGATGAGCATGCGATTTTTTCTTACGCCTAATTCCTTTTCTATTTCATCGATCACTTCAGGACTAAAAGGCTTGTCTTTATAAATAAGATTCAAGTTAAGGTGTGGAAACACTCCAGCTTTTTTAAGTTTCGGGAGAATATCCTTTATTTCTTCATAACTTTTGTCATATGCGCCACCGTCACCATTTTTACAGTGTACTAGCGTGATATTCCATCCGGTTTCATTACGGTTCACATAGTCGAGAATCGCATGCAGCCTGCTAATGTGATGTATAAACACAACGAATTTGCCATCGACGACATCACTAAAGCGTGCATAAAGTTTGTTATGGAATGCCGGGAAATTCTTAGTAAGTCTTAAGGCCATTTTAAGTAAAAGATCTTCGTAAATGATGGTAACCACGATAAACAATGCTGGAATAAAATATATTGAAAAATACTGAAAATTTTTATGGTCGATAAAAATATTTCCTATTATGCCTATGAATGTTGAAACAAATGCGAATAATACAAAAAATACCGGAGCTGAGTATGTTCTTTTCAGTTCCGTTCGGCTTTCTTTCAGTATCAGATTACCAAGGGCGAATGCGCTCATGACGCTGAGGAACGCAATCGTATAAACTCCTGCAAGCGAAAGCAGTTCGCCTTGAGTGATAACAAGAATTGAGCTACACAGAATAAAAAAGCCGATAATAATTCTCGGATATGAGCCCTTAGAGTTGATCTTGGTAAGGAAATTGGGCAGACAACTGTCCGATGCCATACGGTAAACTAATCCACCTATTCCGACAAATGATGTAAGCACGGCGCCCGAAAGTACGAGAAATGCATCGGCAACTATCATATATTTGAAATAGTCTCCTCCGATTACTTGTGCAGCATCGGCCAGTAAAAAGTCCTTGGCAGCCCCGATTTCATTTAACGGCATGCTGTTTAGGGTAACAAGTGAAATTAAAGGATTGAATATTGCTACACCAATAAGCATATTGCGGAGAGTTTTGCGGAAAACACCCTGTTTCTGTTCTTCTACGAAATTTGCCGAGCTTTCGAATCCCGATACTCCAAGAAGTGAGGCTGAGAAAGCAAGAAACATAGTGTTCCAGAAACCACCCTGACTTTTTACCACATTAGCCGTGTTTGCGACATTTTCCATAAATAATGAGTTTCCATTCAGGTAATAAAGCAGTCCCATAATCAAAAAAGCGATTAAGCTGAAAATATGAAATATGAATATGCCGGTAGCTACTTTGGCTGAATCTTTAAGTCCGGAAATGACTAGAAGTGCAAAAACCAATAAAAGTCCGATGGTCGTTGGGATTACCGGAATAAAATGGAACACTGAATGTAAATATTCTATACCTACTTTGGCTGAGATGACAGCGGTCGCAACATATGAGAGCATAGTGAGAATTCCCGCGATTGCCGCAAATGTTTTAGATGTCCCATTTAACAGACAGTTATAAGCTCCACCGTTTATAGGTAGCGCCTCAACAACTTCCGTATAGACAGATTTATATAGAAAAAGTACGATCGCAATAAGGAGTAAAACAAGAGGCGCATAGATACCTGCAAACAGAGCGGCGATTCCTGAAACGTAGAGGGCCGAGCTTAAAATATCGTTGCCGCATATTGCTGTTGAAAATAACTGGCCTAACTTAACGTGTTCGTGTTCTTTTTTTTTGCCTTCGGACATTTTTAGTGCTAAATTGTAAAAAAAAATGAACCCACCACCTTTTTAATATGGTAATGGGCTATATATAAAATACATACCTAATTTCTAGATAATAAATGAAGGGGGCCAGAAGTACAATGCATCACCGTGATGTATGTCACTTTTTTCATTTATTATGTGCTCCCAAGGGGATTCGAACCCCTGGTTTTCGGGATGAAAGCCCGATGTCCTAGGCCACTAGACGATGGGAGCTAGCACATATTATATCACTTGTCGCGCCATTTTTTCATTCCCTCTTCTATAAATTCGGCTGCCGCGTCACGTCCGCCAAGCCCGAATGCGAGACCTCCGGCCAGTGCGATCATAAAAACTATACCAGTAAAAAGTATTTTTATTAAATCCTGCGCAATACCTATCTGATTGAGGAAAATCAGTATCGTGAAGAATATGATTACTCCCTTTGTCAACATCGCCATTCCCCTTATGTGAGATTCTTTTTTGCCTCTTAAAGAATGAGCAACTATTTCTGAAAAAAGATTGGCAGCGATCAGGCCAAAAAAACCTATAAGTAAAGCAATTATCAGATTCGGAGTATATATAAGTACCTGACTTAATACAGAAATAACCCTAGAAAGCCCCCAAGCATCGAAGGCAGGTATCAGGAATACAATTATTGTTGTGAAACGTACAATTTCGGCAAAGATATTGCCCCAAACCTTCACTTCATAGCTGCTCATTAGTTTGGCGCCGTCGAGCAGTGCTTCCAGTCTGAAAAATTTAAATAGGGAAAGCAGGAAATTTTTTAAGATGACCGATAAAAGCAGTCCTATGGTTATTATGATTATTCCGGCGATAAAATTTGGTAAAAAGTCGGAGAACTTCCCCGCGAATATTTCTGTTACCGAAGATGATATATTAAGCATATAGGTATTATATCTCAACCGACTGAAAATGTTGCAACTGCTTTATTTTTCTTGATTGATCGAGCATTATTGACACTACGTCGATAGATAATTTCACGTTTTTTATTTTGTTTGATAATAAGTAAAATTCGACAGCTCTTTTTATGTGGTTGATTTTATTTCTGCCGACAGCCTCAAACGGTTTACCGGTACGATCATCGGTTTTGGTTTTAACCTCGACAAAAATATACTTATCCTTATATCGCGTTACAATATCAATTTCTCCAAATTTCGAGCGGAAATTGCGTTCTAAAATTAAGTATCCTCTTGATTGAAGGTATTCACAGGCAGCATCCTCACCAATTTTCCCGATTGAATTTCGGTAAAGAGACATTGGTATTTTTAAGATTTTCGGTAAAGCTTGAAGCGGACTTGTCTGTCTGACAGCTCTCTAAGGAAATAGAGTTTAGACTTTGAATAAAGAGATTTTTTATCGACAGTTATTGAGGCTATATATGGCGACTCTAAAGGTATGATTCTTTCTATTCCAATTCCATCTTTAGATACTTTCCTCACGGTTATCATTTTTGTATCTTTATCATTCCCTTTTATTCTCAGAAGAATCCCCTGGAATAGCTGGACACGCTCTTTATCACCTTCTTTGATTTTATAGTTTATGGAAATGGTGTCTCCAACGGTGATATTAACGTCTTTATATTTTATAGAATTTGCCATGGTTTTGATATTTTATCATGCCTTAAATTGATTTACAAGCTTCGATGAATGCCGTAAACAACGGATGCGGAGAAAGCGGCCGACTCTTATATTCCGGGTGTCCCTGAGTTCCCATGTAAAACGGATGAATATTTTCCGGAAGTTCGATAATTTCCGCCAGAGTTTCGACCACTGATCTGGCGCTTATAACAAGTCCATGCTTTTCAAATTCCGCTGCAAACTCATCATTAAATTCATATCTATGGCGGTGTCGTTCGCTTGTAAGATACTTATTTTTATCTATATATGCGTTTTCCTTTGAATATATTTTATCTGCTCTCGTTCCGGGTTTAATTACCGCCTGCCAAGATCCAAGCCGCATAGTGCCGCCATATGCACGGCGTTCTATCAGTTCTTTCTGGCCGTCTATAAGATGTATCACCAGATGTGAACCATCTTCCAGATTTTCCTGAGTATTCGCATCTTTCCATCCGATTACGTGGCGGGCAAAAGCAACACAGGCAAGCTGCATGCCGTAACATAATCCCAAATACGGGATCTTTTTTTCACGGGCATAATTTGCAGCGGCAATCATTCCTTCCGAACCGCGCACTCCCCAGCCGATGGGCACGATAATTCCTGCCGGTTTACCTATGATTTCCGGTCCATTCTTCTCTACTTTTTCGGCATCGATCCAAACTGTTTTAACATCTACTCCTACCTGCCATTTTGCATGATCAATCGCATCAAATAGAGCCGCATATGAGTCGCGCAACTGGTAATCGCCAGTGCCGAAATATTTGCCGATTATTGCTATTTCTACCGTCTTCTTTTTCGGTAAATTAATCCTGTCGACCAGTTTTTTCCATTCGTCCAGTTTGGGCTTACGAATTTCAAGGCTGAATTTTTTCATTATTCTTTCGTCCAGTTTTTGATCATGTAGAGTAAGCGGCAGTTCGTAAATATTGTTCAGATCCGGATTGGAAATAATATCTTCCGGATGCATGTTGCAGAAAAGTGCAAAACGGTCTTTTCTGCGCTTGTCAAGGTAGTTGTTTGAACGAGCGACTATGAAATCAGGCTGTATACCCATTGAGTTGAGCGTCCTTACTGAGAGTTGGGTGGGTTTAGTTTTCGGTTCTCCAAGATGGGAGGGTGTCGGAACGTAGCTTACATGAATGTGTATGACATCGCCCGGGTTTTTAAGAGTTAGGATCCTGGCCGCTTCGTAGTAAAAGATGTTCTGATACTCACCGGCAGTTCCCCCAAGCTCGACAATGACAATATCGGCATTTTTTTTCTTGGCGAGTTTATGTATGCGGTTTGTAATTTCGTCCGTTATATGAGGAATTGCCTCGACATCTTCACCTTTATATTCAAAACGCCGCTCCTTATCTATTACTGTCTGGTAAATTTGACCCATTGTCACGAAGTTGTCACGACCCATGTCTTCATTGAGAAATTTTTCGTATGAGCCCATGTCCATATCCGCCTCAGTCCCGTCTTCACAAAGGAAAGGATCTCCATGTTCGATAGGATTGATAGTGCCGGCATCGACATTCAGATAGTTTTCGAATTTAATCGGAACGACTTTATAGCCGGAAAGCTTAAGAAGGAGAGCAATAGATGCGGTAGTAATACCTTTTCCAATACCAGATATAACGCCACCGGAAACAAATATATACTTTAGTTTATTCATCTAATTGAATCAATATTACCACGGGTTATGTCAACTTCCAAGACGAATAATTACAATTAGGATATAGTTCGCACCCGTAAAACCGCTTTTTGTTTTTGGTAAAGCGAATAACTATTCGTCCTTTGCCGCATTGCGGACACATTTTACCTTCAACGAAATGTAAAAATGGTTTAGTGAAGCGGCACTCCGGGAACTTGCTGCAGGCCAAAAATTTGCCGAATTTTGAATATCGTACTACAAGAGGTGCTCCGCATTTGGCGCACGGTTCATTGACTTTTTCTTCAATGTCAATTTTTTTTGTGTCAAGCTTTCTTTGCTGCAGTGTGTCGGCAAAAGGTTTGTGAAATGTTTTCAGGAGGTGAATTACGGTTTCCTTATTTTCGGCCACATTATCTAGATTTTGCTCCATTCCCGCCGTAAAATCGAGGTTAAAAATGTCGGGGAATGATGCGGACAAGTAGTCTGATATGGCTGTTCCAAGATGTGTGGGTATAAAATATCTGTTTTCCTTTTCCACGTAATTTTTGTCTTGGATTAAAGAAATGATCGGCGCATAAGTAGAAGGTCGACCGATGCCTTTTTCCTCGAGCGTTTTTATTATAGATGCTTCATTGAATCGCGGAGGCGGTTTGGATTTGCTTTCAACCGACTCAAGCGACATAAGATTTATCGGGTCACCCTCCTTCATAATAGTCGAACCCTGGTTTTTTTCCACAAATTCCGGATTTAATACTCTTAGGAACCCGTCAAAAAGGACCTTCTGCATATCAGTTACGAATTTGTAGCCTTTTTTACCAGTTATAGTAATCGCGATTGTTTTTACCTTGGCTTCCTTCATTTGCGTCGCAACTGCCCGGTCATAAATTAGTTTATAAATTCGCTTATGATTCTGTGTTAAGGTATCGTTTTCTATCTCGTCTGCTTTTTTTTCCAGATTTGTTGGACGGATAGCCTCATGCGCCTCCTGTGCCATTTTGGATTTTGTTTTGTAGGATCTCGGAGATTCAAGAGCGTATTCCGCGCCGAACTCTTTCGTGATGAATTTTTTGGCTTTCAACAAAAATTGTTCCGATAAGTTGAATGAATCGGTACGATGGTAAGAAATCAAACCCTGTTCATATAAGTCCTGCGCCAATTTCATGGTCATTTTAGAAGAAAAAGCATGCTTCTGGAAAGCCTCCTGCTGTAGTAATGAAGTTGTAAAAGGAGGCGGAGGTAATCTGTTCTGCACCGTTTCTTTTACCTGCTCTATACTAAAGCTATCTGTCTTAATATCTGTCGTTAAGTTGTCCAAGTTATCCTTGGTTATTGTGGTTTTTGTATAAGTGTATTCACCGGTGAATAGATCAATTTTGAATTTCTGTTCATAGGGGACATCGTCTTTTTTTGATAGCTTAGCTTTCAACTCTTCGCCGTTTTTAAAAATTCCGAAAATTTTATAATAGTCTTCCTGTGTAAATTTGTTGATTTCTTTTTCCCGTTCTACAATCAGGCGGAGAGCAACAGTCTGCACGCGGCCTGCCGAAAGCCAATTTTTACCCATTTTTTTCCATAGTAAAGGCGACAGCTCATAGCCCACCAATCTGTCAAGAATTCGCCGAGCCTGTTGCGCCTGAACCAAGTTAAATCGGATAGTTTCAGGATGCGATAGTGCCTCCTCAAGCGCCTGCGGTGTAATTTCATGGAACACGATTCTTTTGCAGTCGGCTCCATTCTTGACCTTTATTTCTGGCCAATTTTCTTCAATGTAGCCTAATATAAATGCAGCGTGGTAAGATATAGACTCTCCTTCACGGTCAGGGTCGGTTGCAAAGATAATTTCCTTATTTTTTTTAGCCAGGTTTTTGAGTTCGGTAACAATGTTTTGCTTGTTTTTTATGATCTGGTATTTTGGTTTGAAATCATGGGTGTAATCTACGGAAATATTGCTCGGAGGCAAATCTCTTATATGACCCATAGTCGCATATACGTAATAATCCTTATTTTTCCCTTTTTCTTTAAGAATACGGTTGAAAGTTTTTGCCTTGGTCGGTGATTCGACGATGATTAATGCCATGGTAATAACTATAACATTTCAATAGAAGATCTACACTCTAAAATTAAAGAGGTCGGGGTCTTCTTTTTTTGAGTAATTTAAGATTTAATAACGACCGGCGAACAATCGCAGCTGCTTCGCGTCTATCTGTTGTTTCCTTAACATCCACCAATACTTTCTGTGCTCGCTCAAGGGCGCGTCGTGTTGTTTCTTCGTCGATTTCATTCTGATTATATGCTCGTGAGACCAAAACATGAACATGTTTGCCATCGGTATCGAGATAACCGCCTCCGATTGCGAGATAATCCTCCTCCTGCTTCGTTTTGATAACTATTATCCCCTCCGAGAGAAGCGTAAAGAGGTTAGCATGTCTTGGTAAAACAGATATATAACCGTCAACCGTTGGTACGGTAACGACTGTCACTTCCTGATCGAGCACTATTTTTTTAGGCGTGATAACCTTAAGATGCATAAAATATTATTTCACCTCATCGATTGTTCCTGTCATATAAAATGCCGTTTCTGCTTTACTGTCGTGTTTTCCTTCTATAATCTCCCGGAAACCACGCACGGTTTCGGCGATAGGAACATATTTGCCGGAGCGGCCTGTAAATGGCTCTGCAACGAACATCGGCTGGGTAAGGAATCGCTGAATTTTTCGGGCTCTTGAAACGGTAAGCTTGTCTTCTTCAGAAAGCTCTTCCATACCAAGAATTGCGATAATATCCTGAAGATCCTTATAGCGCTGCAGTGTCTCAAGAACTTGTTTGGCTACTCTATAGTGCTCTTCACCAACGACCTCCGGATCAAGGGCGCGTGAACTTGATGTTAAGGGATCAATGGCCGGATATAGTCCTTGCTCAGCTAGTGAACGCTCGAGTGTTATTGAAGCATCAAGATGAGCAAATGTCGCAACCGGTGCCGGATCGGTGTAATCATCGGCCGGCACATAGACAGCTTGGATTGATGTAATAGACCCTTTTTTAGTCGAGGTTATTCTTTCTTGAAGCGCGGCCATTTCTGAGGCAAGTGTCGGCTGATAACCCACGGCTGACGGAATACGTCCAAGAAGCGCTGATACTTCCGAGCCGGCCTGTGCAAACCGGAAAATATTGTCGATAAACAGAAGCGTGTCCATTCCTTTTTCATCACGGAAATATTCCGCCATCGTAACCCCGGTCAGTGCAACCCGCAAGCGGTTGCCCGGCGGTTCATTCATCTGGCCAAACACGAGTGCGGTTTTATCAAGGACTTTGGTTTCCTTCATTTCATTCCATAAGTCATTTCCTTCACGAGTGCGCTCTCCAACACCGGTAAATACCGAAACACCGCTATGCTGTTTGGCAACATTATGAATCATTTCCTGTATCAGGACTGTTTTACCTACTCCCGCTCCTCCGAATATAGCTACCTTTCCGCCTTTGATAAAGGGAGCAATAAGATCAATGACTTTTATTCCTGTTACGAATACATCCTGTGTTACCGATTGGTCGGTCAACTTAGGAGCTTCACGGTGGATTGGATAATTAACCTTTGCCTTTACAGGTGTTCCTTCATCAACGACTTCACCGAGCACATTGAATATCCGCCCCAGACCTTCCTCACCGACAGGTACGGATATCGCTTTGCCAGTATTATGAACTGTAGCTCCCCTTTTTAGGCCGTATACGCCGCTCATCGCAAGCGCACGTACCATGCCGCCTCCCAGTATCGCTTCTACCTCCATAGTGATTTTTTTGCCGTCTTTTTCAAGAATCAGCGCATCATAAATTTTTGGAGTCTCGTCCATGGGGAACTGTACATCGATGACGACATCCCTAATAGCTGTTATTGTTCCTTGTGCCATATAAATTTTCTAAAATTCTAAATATTTTCCACCGATTCCTTAGCAGTTACCATGTCCAGAAGCTCGGAAGTGATTTTTCCTTGCCTGAGCTTATTGCCAAGCAACTGCAAGTTATATATAACATCGGTTGCGTTATCAGTAGCATTTTTCATGGCTATCATCCGCGCCGAATGCTCAACGGCTTCCGAACTTAAAACCGCACTTCTTATCTGACTTTCTAAAAAACTCCTTAATAGCGGATCGACGATTTTTTTAGCGTCAGGTTCGATTATATAGCCTTCAAAATGTTCTTTCTGATGCTTGTTCTCCTGTGTTTCCTGATCTATATAAGACAATGTTAATGGCAACAATACGTCATAGCGCGTGTCATATCGGCTGGTCGAAAGAAATTTATTATAAACAATAGCGACTTCTCTGTACTCGCCCCTGATAAATTTATCTACTGCCAGATTGAAAACAGCTGAGATGTTGGCGGTAGGTGAGCCTTCAGAAAAATCCGCGATCACTTTTCCTCCTATGCGCCCTAAAAACATTGCGCCCTTCTTACCAAGCGTTACATAATCAACATCACCCGAAACATATTTCAGTGCCAATTTGTCAAGGCTTGAATGGAAACTGCCTGCCAGGCCCTTATTTGAGGATACGAAAATAATTAAAATCTTTTTCGTATGCTCATTAACTGCGAGCAGGGATGAGTTTTCTTTTGAAATATTTTGCGCGATTCTTCTGATAATCATTTCCAGATGCTCGTTATACGGTCTGCCTTCGAGTGCCACGGTTTGAGCCTTTCTCATTTTAACGGCAGATACCATCTGCATCGCCTTGGTAATTTTTTTAACATTAGTCACGGATTTTATTTTCGATCTTACCTGTCTTAGATTCATCAGTATTTATTAATTATTGCGATTCAATCGACTCAACAGTTCGCATGACCAATTCTTTCAGTGCCGCTTCTTGTTTTTCATCCATAACTTTTGATTTATTGATTTCATCCACCCAACTTTTTGCAGAGGTTGATAATTTCTCCAAAATCAATGTGACGAATTTTTCGATTTGTTTATTCGATAGATTATCGAGCTGGCCGTTAGTTGCCGACCATATGAGGGCGATCTGAGTTGCCAGGTCATATGTATGATGCTGACGCTGCTTGAGTATCTGGGTTGTCTTCGCACCTCTTGTAAGAAGTTTTTTGGTTTCCGCATCAAGCTCGGATTCAAACTGTGAGAATGCCGCCATTTCGCGATACTGAGCAAGGTCAAGTTTCAATCTGCCGGAAACTTTTTTCATACCTTTTGTCTGAGCGTTGCCACCCACACGAGAAACGGAAAGTCCGGCGTTTATTGCCGGTCGAATACCAGAATTAAAGAGATCGGTTTCTAGGAAAATCTGACCATCTGTAATAGAAATGACATTTGTCGGGATATATGTAGATAAATCTCCAGCTAAGGTTTCGATTATCGGCAATGCGGTTATTGAGCCGCCGCCATATTTTTCCGATATCCGACAGGCTCTTTCAAGTAACCTTGAATGCAGATAAAAAACGTCTCCCGGATAAGCTTCACGTCCGGCCGGTCTTCTCAGAATAAGTGAAACCTGTCTGTAAGCCCAAGCGTGTTTACTCAAATCATCATATACAATAAGCACATCTTTGCCCTTTTCCCGAAAATACTCGGCAAGTGCAGTGGCAGAATAAGGTGCCAGAAACTGCAGGGATGCCGGTTCTGATGCTGAGGCAGATACTATAATTGTATAGTCCAGTGAATTAGTTTTTTTGAGAAGTTCGACAATCTGGGCGATTTTTGAAGTCTTCTGGCCGATTGCACAATATATACAGATCACATCCTGACCTTTCTGGTTGATTATAGCATCAATCGCCAAGGTTGTTTTGCCGACTCCCCGATCACCGATGATGAGTTCTCTTTGTCCGCGGCCGATCGGTACAAGAGCATCGATCGCGAGAATCCCAGTTTGCAGCGGCTGAGTAACTGATTGTCTAAAAACAACACCCAATGCCGGTTTTTCTAGATCATATCTTTTACCGGGTTTTACCGTTCCTTTGCCATCTATAGCGGACCCTAACGGATTCACTACTCTTCCCAGATAATCATCAGATGCATCTATCGACAGAGTTTTGCCGGTGGCACGGGCAATCTCGCCCGACTTGATACCTGTGTATTCGCCAAGAACAATAGCATTGACCGCATCCTCAGTAAGATCTATAACATATGCTTCCGGACCTGATTCGAGCTTCAAAATTTCACCGAAACCAACTTCGTTTAATCCGCTTAAGCTAATCACGCCATCGCGAACCTCGACAACCTGACCCACTTCTTCCGTGGTAACTTTGATTTTATCCTTCTGTTTTATATTGTGCTCGATTTCTTTGATGTACTGATTGATTATGCTCATATGAATAATGATTGTAACTGTTGTAATTCGTGCGCCAATGATAAATCTATAGTTTTTGAACCGAAATTAAGGATTATGCCGGCGATTATAGATGTGTCAACTACATTTTTCAGATGTGCCTTTTCGAGTATGGGCAGCTTTTTCTGTATAAGGTCAAGCTCATCTTTTTCGAGTGGATACGAGGAGATAACCGTCACCTCATTCTTCCTATCGAGGAGTTTTTTTTCGAGGTATTCAGCCAGGTCGTGTTTTATCTGGGGGTCGAGGTTCATGATGGTCTTTGTGTATCTAAATTATTAAGAATATGTTTTGTCAGTTCTTTTTTAATATCTGGGGACAGGTATTCATTAAGGCCTTTGGAAATTAGTATCATACTCATATCTCCAATATTTTTTTTGATTTCACTGTGCAGCTGACTACGCTCGGAATCGATTTGTTCGTGTCCTTTTTTAATCACTTCCTGCGCTTCCTTATGAGCTTTTTCAAGAATATCTGCTTTCAATTTTTCCGCATCGATACGAGCTTTTTTGATTTCCTCATCGGCGGCTTTTTTCATTTCTTTTTTCATTTTTGCCTCAGTCTCCTGCCTTTCCTCTTCGCCTTTTCTTAATTTTTCAAGTAAAACGTGTTTTTCTTCTTCCAGAGTTTTCTCTTTTTTCAAAAATTTAGCGAAAGGTTTAGCTATGAATTTGTTGAAAATATAATAAAAAATGACAAAATTCACGGCCTGGGCAAGTAATAATTTTCCGTCAATTCCTAATGCTTCCATAGATTAAAAATAACTTAATAACATAAATCCGAAAATTAAAGCGAAAAACATCCACGGTTTTTCGCTGTCTATTTTCGATTATGTAAATTTAAGTATCAGTGCGACAACCAGTGCGTAAATTGCGATAGCTTCGGCAAATACGATTGCGAGAACCATCGAGTTACGGATAGCCGATTCCGCTTCCGGGTTACGACCTAACGATTCCATCGCTCGGCTTCCAATCATGCCGATACCGATAGCTGGGCCTAACGCTCCTAATCCTATTGCAAGCGCGGTTGCGATTGCTTTTGCTGCTTCAGGGTCCATTATTTTAGACACCTCCTGTCTAGATTGTTAAATAATAATTAATGGTGTTTTGCCGTTGCCATGTTCAAAAACACCGCTGTCAACATCGAAAAAACGAGTGCCTGTACAAAACCGACAAATATTTCAAGCATCAAAAATGGAAAGGATGCAAGAACCGGCACTAGAAATGCAATTATTGTAATAAGTACTTCTCCCGCAAAAATGTTTCCAAATAACCGAAAAGCGAACGAAATAATTCTGGATATTTCCGATATTATTTCCAGAAATCCGAGTACAAAATCAAGAGGCGATTTGAAATTTATGAATTTTTTTAAGTAGTCTCCGCCTAAATATTTAAAACCGTAGTATTGAATAGCGATGACTGCAATTATCCCAAGTGCGATTGTCGTGTTTAGATCGGCTGTATTCGCCCTAAGCAGAGGAATTTTTTCAACTTCACCATGAGATTCGCCGACTGCGACGAGAAGACTCCCCACACCAGGCAAGAGCCCGAACCAGTTCTGAAGTATTATGTAGAAAAAAAGAGCTCCGATAAGAGGAAAAAAAGCACCGACCTTTTCGTGTAAAACACTTTTGAAAAAATCATAAAGGCTTTTTAATCCAAACTGCATAAAGTAAAAAAAACCATTTTTGTTTTTTTTGTGCACTTCGACCGAATAAAAATAAGCGAGCAGACAGAAGAGAGCAATGACTATCAGGGAAGTAAAATAAGAATTTGTTACATGAAAACCAGCTATTTCAAATAGCGTTTCTGCTTTGATGCTTATGTGTGGATGCATAAATTATTTTTTTAGAGTCCGTATTAAATTATATATGCCACTGACGGTACCGAACCCCAAACACACAAGCGTAAAGAGGGGTTTCTTGCCAGTCAGATCGTCGACTGCTATGCCGATAAAGAGCCCCAAAAGAATCGGAACTACTATGTAAAATCCCATATTTCCGTAAAGTGCCATGCTTTTCCAGCTGTCGTCTTCCCGTTTCTTTATTTTGTGTATTACTTCAGTTCTATTACCGTGTTTATCGATTGTCGGGATAATTTTCGAAATAATTGTATCATCGGATATCTGGTTAGTCAAATGAACATCTTCGTGAATAGGCTCAATAGACGTTGAGCTTGATATGTATCCGCGCTCCCCTTCCAAAATGTTAGGATGTGTTTTTCGCTTAATTCGTTGGATCGTATGTATCATTTCAGGTCAGAACTTGTTTATCGAGTACCACCGTTTTTTCTATCAAAATACTCATTATGCCGTCGCGGTCGGAAATCTTGCCTTTTAATAACAGTATAATATTTTGTTTGATTTTATTCCTGATCTCTGCAAATGTTTTAGGAAATACTACTCCCTCTATAGATCCGGAGTCGTCGAATAGAGTTAAGAAAGCCATGTCCTCATTTCCTCTTTTTGTTTTAATTACCTTCATCTGGCTCACCACACCTGCCAGTATCATCATGCGACCGTTATCCGCCGGACCGATGGAGCCTATTTTTTTAGTGATTTTTTTATCAATGATGGTTTTATATGTCAATAAAGGATCGTGGGTTAAAAAAAAGCCAACCGCTTCTTTTTCCCGGAATGATAGCTCTTCGGTCGAAAGCTCTGGTAAAGTCGTGAAATCATCTATTTGTGACTCTGAATTTTTTTGAGTGTTAAATAATCCGAACTGACCATTTTCTTCCTGATCGCGGTTAGCGGCCGCTTCCCTTGCTGCTGCCGGATAATTCGTAAGAAGGGTATTCTTGTTGCCGTAGGCAGTCATAGCTCCGGAATATATCAGGTTTTCTACCGTTTTTTTATTGACTTTTCTCAGGTCGACTCTGTTGAGGAAATCTTTGAAACCGGTAAATTTACCTTTTTTTCTCGCCTCCATAATAGATTCGATTGCAGCTGAGCCCACATGTTTAATTGCCGACATTCCGAACCTTATCTGTGTCCCCTCTATCGAAAATGAGTACTCTGACTTATTTATATCTGGTGGCAGCACTGCAATATTCATCCGTCGGCATTCGTCGATTGCCTGAGCCATTTTTTGCTCCCTTATTGGACCAGCAGCACCCTGAAGCTCGGCTGTTAGGAGAGCTGTCATAAATTCGATCGGGTAATTTGCCTTCATATAAGCTGTCCAGTAAGATATCATGGCATATGAGGCGGCGTGCGACTTATTGAATCCGTACGCGGCAAACTTCTCGATGAAGGCATAAATGTCTCGCGCAACTTTTGAGGGATAATTGTTTTTAACACAGCCGGCAACAAACTTCTTTTTTTCCATTTCCATTATTTCTTTCTTCTTTTTACCCATAGCTCGTCTAAGAATATCGGCCTCTCCCAAAGAGTATCCGGCCATTCTGTTTGCGATTTCAAGAACCTGCTCCTGGTAAACCAAAACACCATAAGTTTCCTGGAAGATCGGAATAAGATCTGGATGAAGGTACACGATTTTACCGGGGTTTTTTTTGCCCTCTATGAATGCCGGGATAAGATCCATCGGGCCAGGACGATATAATGCTCCGATAGCGGCGAGATCGGAAATCTTATTTGGTTTGAAATCGCGGCATAGTCGCTGCATGCCAGCAGACTCGAGCTGAAAAACACCGATTGTGTTCCCGTTTGAAATCAGACTATATGTTGGTTTATCATCAGTTGGAATTTCATATATATTGATTTTTTTATTTTTTGTTTTCTCGACAAAACCAATCGCTTCACCGAGGATGGTGAGGTTGCGAAGACCTAAGATATCCATTTTCATGAGTCCAACAGCGTTTGGACTCACGTTTAGGTCGAGCGAATACATATCGTATTGAGTGATGATTCTTCCTTCCTTAGACTCTTTCTGAAGAGGTACATATTCGGTAAGGTCTTGATCGGCGATAATCACAGCCGCCGCATGGACAGAAGAATGGCGCGGTAAACCAACGATTTTTTTTGCTATATCAAGTACTTTTTTAGTATCTTGCTCTGTGTCGTATGCCTGCTTTAAGGGTGGATTGTCTTTTATTGCATCATCGAGCGATTGGTGAAATCCTTGCTTTGGAGGCGGAATCATTTTCGAGATACGATCCCCCTGCGAGTAAGACATGCCGAGGGCCCGTGCAACATCACGCACCGCCATTCTGGACTCCATGGTGCCGAAAGTAATAACTTGGGCGACCTTTTCTTCTCCATATGTGTGACGCATGTATTGCAGCACTTCATCGCGTCTTAAATCGGCGAAGTCCATATCGATATCTGGAGGTGAGGGCCGCTCGGGATTTAGAAATCTTTCAAACGGCAAATTGTATTCGAGCGGGTCGATACCGGTTATATTAAGCAAATATGATACAATCGATCCGGCAGCCGATCCACGGCCCGGACCTACGGAAATATCGTTATTTTTAGCCCAGTTAACGAAATCAGAAACGAAAAGAAAATAATTATCGTAGCCTTTATCAGAAATAATCTGCAATTCGTAGTCTATCCTGTTATTTACCACTTCCTGATCATATCTGCTCATTTTACCGATTTTCGAATAGACGGTCTGACGGAGGTAATCTTTAGCCGTCATACCTTCCGGCACGGCAAATTTTGGAAGTATTAATTTTCCATGAGGGATTTCTACATTGCACATTTCTGCGATCTTTAATGTATTGGCGATTGCTTCCGGGTAATCGACAAATAATTTGTTCATCTCTTCTGCCGACTTAAAATAGAAGTCCGGATTATCAATCATGCTCAAAGGTCTGTCCTTTTCAAAAATTGCTCTACCTGTTTGTATGCACAACATTATTTCCTGCGCGTATGCGTCTTCTTTTTTCAAATAATGCACATCGTTGGTGGCGACAATAGGCACTCCGAATTTCCTTGATAAGGCAATTATATCCTGATTTACCTGTTCCAGATTTTCCTGATCCGGATGCCGTTGTATCTCCAAATAAAAATCAGGTCCGAATATATCAAGGTATTTCTGCAAGACTTTTTCTGCCTGTTCTTTCTGATTTTCAAAAACTAAAGAAGGTATTTCTCCGCTTAAGCACCCCGAAAGACAGATTAATCCCTCATGATATTTTTCCAGGAGTTCGAAATCAACTCGCGGCTTATAGTGAAACCCCTCAAGATGCGCGAGGCTAATCATCTTCAAAAGATTTTTATATCCCGTCAGATTTTTTGCCAGTAAGACCAAATGAAACTGGTCTTTTTCGGTACGGGCTGGTTTGTCAAATCTTGACCCGCCCGCTTTATAGGTCTCAACTCCGATTATCGGTTTTATACCGACATCTTTTGCTTTGCTGAAAAACTTGAAGGCTCCATAAAGTGCGCCGTGGTCGGTAATTGCAACCGCAGGCATCCCCATATTTTTAGCAGTTTTGAGGACATCCTCGATTCGGGTCATGCCGTCAAGCAGGGAATACTCGGTGTGAACATGCAAATGTACAAAGCTCATCATGATTTAGGGAAATTCCGGATGTAGCGGAACCTTTCGGAAGAACGGATGAATTTTATATGGAAATGTTTCATCAGCCTTCTGAATGCGAATTGCGTTAATTGCGACACCTAAGTCTTGAGAATCTGTGATTCCATCGAAATTCAGATCAGCAATATCATTTGTTTTATCACCGAAATGAGTTGCAATATACGATAGATCGAAAGCATCAAGTACTCCATCTCCTTCTCCCTTAAAGGGTATATCTCCGGCAAAAAGAATTATATTGGAAAAATCAAGATAATTGTCGCCTGGGTATATCGTAATATTCCCGTTATCGTTTGCGCAATGATACCAACCCGATTCCTGGTCTGAAGGCTTGCCGTCGCATACTTTTCGTTGTAAGTAGCGCTCACCTTTTATCCATACTTTATATCCGTCCCCAGGTCGAAGATCGTATTTGTCCCGGATAATCCATGAACCGATCCCATCGTATTTTGCTGTTGTCCATTTGTAGATTGGTGTTTCACGGTCGTCATTTTTTACCCATACTAAAAATACCTTCGGAACTGGTGGTTTAGCCTGTGGCTGATTATAAATCGCTTGAAAGCGCAGTCTCATATTTATATTAACCGGCGGTATCACAGGTGTTGGAGTAGCGCTTGGGTACGCGGCCGATGGGGTTGGCTGTACGCCGGCTACCCATATATCAATTTCCGACTGGGTTGTTGGTGCACCGCATGAGTCGACAGCGGCTACTTTCCAAAGATATCTTACTCCCGGACTAAATGAAGCGTATCGGAAAGAGTTAGTATATGTCGGGCCTGTAAATGTTTTTTTGTATGCGATGCCTGTTGAGCCGGATGGTTGAGGTGTTTCTGTCCAAATTTCTACATAGTAAAAGCTTGCGCCTGGCACCGGATCCCAGTGTAATTCGAGCCCTTCCTTCGGCGTAACTACTACCCCCCCAGGCCAAAGTCCAGTCGGTTGCTGAAGATTACCACAGGTAATCTGAGCAAAGCCTGTGGGAACGACAGTTATTATCGGAGTTAGAATAGGCGTTGCAGTGGGAACTGTTGTCGGAGTTAATGTTCCTGTAGGTGTGGGTGTTAGCGTGCCGGTAGGTATCGGATTCGGTGAGACCTGTGGAGTTATCGTACTGGTACCGCCTTGAATCGAAAATGATGCGTCTTCGGCCGTTCCCCAGTCGTATCTTGATGAATAGCTGCTGTAATCGTAATAGACTTCACTTGCATATGTTGAGGTAAAGTTATTATCGTATTCGAGCGATATGCCTCCCTGTACCAAATTCGGATCAGTCACCTGAACTTCGATATCGAATTTGACTCCTTTTGGTAATGTGCCGTCTGCATATGATACCTCTGCATATAAAACCGCTCTTCTTGATGAAGTTAAAATACCTTGATAACTTATGCTGCTATTGAGGGGATTGCCGTTCAGATCTGTAGGCATAGAAAAATTTCTTACTATAACTCCCCCGGTATAAAAAAATGACAACATATATGCATTGACGACATCAGCAGAGGACTGAGGTATCAGAGAAACGGTAATTTTTTTTTGTTCACCATTGGCGATGGATTGTGTACGCGGGTTCATGCTCAAATTGATACGGGGATTGGAAATTTGTGCTGAAGTTATGATTGTCCGAGTCTTCTGGCTTGTTAAGGAAGATAACGATATAATACCAACAAGTAATGCAAAAACACTAAAATAGATTACAGTACGTACCATTAATCACATTCTAGTATTAATCTTTTACTTTTTAAAGGCCATCTTTAATTCTTCTTTCACAGTATTAGCATCTGCTTTCCCTTTCATCGAACGCATTACCTGTCCAAGGAGAAACATCAGTGCATTTTCTTTTCCTGCTCTATAATCAGCAGCTGCTTTTTCATTTTCTGCAATCACTTTTTCAACAACGCTTTTAAGTTCTTTTAAATCGGTTTCTACAGGTTTTGCTTTAGCTATGGTAATATCTGCGAATTTTTGTGGAGGAATATCTGTCGGGATGCGTTTATTGACAATCATATTTGCCACAACCTGTCCTTTTAATCCTTTTTTTGAAGCGATTTTCATGACCTCCTCATAATACTCCGCAGTCTTTTTATTTTTTACTATAATTTTCGCATCCGGTTTTTTAATTCCGTCTCTCTTGTGCAAAAACAACATCTTATCTCTTGGCAGTTGAGGCAGATCTGCTTTTATTTTTTTCAATAATTCTTCTGAAAAGACGATTTGCGGTATATCTGGTTCCGGAAAATAGCGGTAATCGTGCGCTTCCTCTTTTGACCGCTGTGAATAAGTGGTTTCTGTTTTTTCATCGTAACCGCGGGTTTCCTGGGCCGGAGTCTCGCCTTTCTCCAGTATTTCCTGCTGTCTTTTAAGCTCGAATTCTACCGCTTTTTTTACGAAATTGAACGAATTTATATTTTTAACTTCGACTTTGTACTTTGGCAAAAACTTTGTATTTAAGTAGCCATCTGCATTATGAATATCTGAGTTGTCCGATTGCAAAACTATCAGTGATATATTCGGTTCCAGACGCATGCTCCCTTTTTCCATGTCCGCATCTGATACTTCCAAATATTCTATAACCGTGTGCAGTTCTTCCAGAAAGTCCTTAACATCATCGGCGTTGTCGAAATCAGGCTCGGTGACAATTTCGACAAGCGGCACACCTGATCGATTAAAATCTATTAGAGTGTCTTTTCCGGAGTGCAGAAGTTTTCCGGTATCCTCCTCAAGATGAACGCGATGTATTCTGAATTTTTTTTCCGTTTTTGATTTTTGACTGTCGACTGTTAGATATCCGTTGACTGCGATAGGTTCGTCGTACTGTGATATCTGATATCCTTTGGGTAAATCTGGGTAAAAATAATTTTTTCGATCGAATTTGGTGTGTTTGTTTATTTTACATCCAAGCGCCAGTCCGATTCTTGCCGTCCATTCGACCGCAAGTTTATTGGGTACAGGAAGAGCTCCCGGCATCCCCAAGCACACTGGGCAAGTATTGGTATTTGGTTCTTTACCGAAATAGTCAGCAGAGCACTGACAAAACATTTTTGACTTAGTTTTTAACTCAACGTGAATTTCAAGTCCTATGACCGGTCTGTACATATTAAATATTTAATCTTTGTATTTTTCAAAACCTTTTTTTATAATTCCGAAAAAATCAGTCTCTTTTTCAAATTGGTAAGCTGCATTCAATACCGTTCCTTCATCGAAGTAGTTGCCCATAAACTGAAGCCCGACAGGTAAATTATTTGCATCCAGTCCGCAAGGAACATTTATGGCTGGTATACCGGCAACGGCCGCCGGTTCATTTAGCACATCCATAACTTCTCCGAAAAATGGATATTTGGCGAATTCTCCGAGCTTAAGTGCGGTAATCGGGGTAGTCGGGCCTAAAATAAGATCGACTTCTGCAAATGCTCGCTTGAAGTCCTCTATTATAAGAGTGCGCACTTTCTGAGCTTTTTTATAAAAAGCATCGTAATAGCCGTATGAAAGCGTATAAGCGCCAAGCATTATACGCCTCTTTGCCTCCGCGCCAAAATAACTCCTTGGATTTCCATAGCGAATGCCGTCGTAGCGAGACAGGTTTGAAGAAACTTCAGCTCTTTGCAGTATGGTGTATACAGATATTGAATATTTTGGGGAAACCAGCTTGACTGGAACTATTTTATGGCCCAGTTTTTTTAATACATCTATGGACTTATTTATATGAGTTTTAACCGTGTCGTCAACCCCTTCAAAATAAGTATCAGTAACTCCGATTTTAAGTTTCCGTATTTCTTTCATTTTTTTTATGTAGTCGGGTACCGGCGCGTTCGATGAAGTCGCATCAAATTTGTCACGACCGGCAAGGACCTGTAATATGAGTGCCGCATCTTCAGTTGACGATGTAATAGGCCCGGGGCAGTCGAATGAAGATCCCATCGCAATTACACCATATCTGGAAATTCGTCCATATGTAGGCTTAAGTCCAACAGTGCCACACCAAGAAGCAGGCTGTCTTATCGATCCTGCAGTCTCGGACCCGATTGCAGCGGGGGCTGTATAGGCACTAACTGCGGCAGCAGATCCACCTGAAGATCCACCCGGAGCCCGGGTTACATCCCATGGGTTTTTGGTCGGACCGTACTGGGAAGTTTCTGTGGATGATCCGTGCGCCCATGCATCCATATTGGTTTTTCCTAGGATTGAGATTCCAGATTTTCTTAGCAGTGACACTACAGTTGCATCATATGTCGGGACAAAATTATCCAGTACTGTCGAAGAAGCAGTAGTTCTAAGATTTTTTGTGCAAAAATTATCTTTTATCGCAAGCGGTGCGCCATATAATAATCCTTCTCCCGATTCTATCCGATCGGATCCTTCTGATAAATAGGCGTTCATCAGCGGATCATATTTTTTTATTCTATTCTTAAAATAAGTATGAAGCTCGCTCGGAGAAACTTTTTTTGATCGAATAAGCTGCAGAAGCTGCGTTAATGATTTACCGAATATATCCATATTTATAATATTCTTGAAACTACAAAAAGCGAGGATTTTTTGTTACTAGAGTTTTTAGTTGCTTCGGGGGCAGTAAATGTCCTTTCGGATTTTGCTCCATCCTCGAAAAATACATTTTCAAGGCTGGCCGGGGAAGATGTTGCTAACAAACCGGAAGTGTCCAGTTCTTCTAAGTTTTCCACATAACCGAGAGTTTCTACCAGTTGTTCGCGATATCTATTAGTTTCTTCTTCATCAATATGAAGATTTGCAAGCTTGGAAAGATGCAAAACCTCCTGTTTTGTAAGTTGTGTTTTCGTCATTTTTCGATTATCTGCACAGAGCTGACAACCACCGGATTCACGGGGGTAGAATTTTCGCCCATAGCATTCTGCTTTACCGGCGCTTCAGCTATTTTATCGACCACCTCTATTCCCTTAGAAACTTTGCCGAAGATAACATAGTTCTTGGGAAGCGGATAATCTTGATGCATTATAAAGAATTGACTTCCATTGGTGTTTGGTCCGGCATTGGCCATGGCAAGCGTGCCTCTTGTATACTCACCTTCAAACGGTTCATCGGCGAATCTGTAGCCTGGACCACCGGTGCCATCACCGCTTGGATCTCCACCCTGAATCATGAATCCCTTAATTGATCTGTGAAAGATAGTTTTGTTATAAAATCCTTTTTTAGCTAAAGTGACAAAATTATTCACCGTAATTGGTGTTGTATTGGCATTTAAGTCGATGGTAATGCTTCCGGCTGATGTGTTCAATACCGCCTGATATGTTTTTTTTGTATCAATTTGCATCGCGGGGGCTTTTGGATCTGTGGTTGGCATAGATGTTGGTGAATTTGTATTGTTTGCCGTCTGAGGATTTTTAGGCGCTGTAAAATACATCGCTCCCAGTGCGGCAATAATTATAAAAAAAAGAATTAATGCTGGAATGTTTTTCATAATGATTTTTCATTATACCATCATTCGTATTATTGTGAAGTATTTTTTTCCGAAACGAATATTACCGTGATCGGAGTTTGCTCATTACCCTGCCCCATCGGATTATCTTTAAATATATTTCCTACGTTTTTAGAGCTATAAGCGGTATCGTTACCAAGCACCTTTTGTCCGATATCGTTCGCATCTATGATAGCCACACCATCAAACGTATTAAGTTTTGTTTTTGGCAGTTTGTTTCGTAGATGCGCTGTTATTTCCTTCGCCACCCTTTTTGGATTTTTAGGACCGAGTTTGGCCGAAACGTTGGATGGGAATAATGAATACTCCGTTGGACCGTCGATTGCCGAGGCAGATCCGCCCGCCACATGATAAAAAGCTCCACGATAACCAAAATACTTTGTAATGGCGGCTATGAGTGCAGCAAATAATATTCTTGGTAAGCCGACCTCTTCGATCGCAAGTTGCATTGTCCAGGGACTTCCTAGGCCTATCCCAGCAGAAGTTTTCGTAACGTACTTTGATAATAATTTGGCAAAATAACCCGGATTTATTTCCCATATAAACTTTGATCTCCCCTGCGTGATAGCAACTATTTTTTCTGAAACACAAACAAACCATCTCTCCTTTTTTGTTTCCTTGTATTTTTCCAGTCGCCCGAGTTCTCTCAGTCCGGTGATTACATACTTACCTATTTTCGCAACCACATCGTCACCTCGTTTAAATACATCTGTCTTCAGTGGGAAACGGTGATAAATCTTATTTTTAATAATCATCTTTACAGTTTTGGTGGCATTAGGATTAGTTCGCAGTATTTTCCTCTGCTTGGATGGATAATTTACCTGGCGCATGTTTTGGCTATTACCAAAATCTTTCGGTCCAAAAATACTAAACCAACACTCGACTAGTAATATTCTTAAAAGTGTTTCGGCACCGTTTTTAGTACCATCTAGGACATCCTGCAATGCTCGCATTACATTCATCTGCTGCCAGTAGTCACGGTTACCGAATCGTGAGTCGAGTAACAATATAAATAAATCTTTTTTTGCATTTACTAACTGTTTGTGACTTATCTTAAAAACTTCCGATTCACTTTCAGGACTTCCAGTCTTATCCGAATTAAATTCTTTAAAAAAATCAGGATTCAACATCTGTGTAGTACTGATAAGTTTAGCGGCTCCTTTTTTTGGACTGTCCTCCATGTCGATTTTTATAGCCGGTAGATTGGCACTTGAGCATATGTAATTTTTTAAATCTTCATAATTTATTTCAAATAACCCAATTTGCTGTTTTGAAGGATTGTTATCAAGTATTTGCACGTCACCCTTCTGCCAGAGTAAAATTTGTCCTTCTTTAAGTCGATTAATACCTTTGTATAAACTAATCTGATCATCCGGCGGGCAGCTATTGACGACATATTCGTATATCGCCCTACGATCTTCTATTGGTCGCACATTGGTTTCTGGGCCAAGTTTATCTGCTGTATTCGAATATAGTAGTACTGGTATCTTATCGATAGATTCCACACGGTAGAGCATCGCTGCTTTTTGCGATGTGATTAGTACTGATTTTATTTTTCGGTCGATGATAACTAGCGAAAACTTTCCCTCAATTGATTTTAGAAAATCAATTCCCGCCTCAAGATATCCATGAGCAATGAACTCTGGTATTGCGTCTTTTTCCACACGTATTACATCATTTAACTCCGCGTCGATAAATTTCTCCTGATTAAAACTGCCGGATATGTAAACTGAAACCTTGTCTGAAACATATTCAAATTCAGAGCGATGCTTTATTACAGACTCATTCATTAAATAGTCGCTGGAGCCACATATGCATTCGATATTTGCCATAGTAATTTACATGCTCCGCAATATGCGTATGCGTTCGGCAGCCGGAGGATGGGTGCTGAATAACTCGGTAAGAAGCGAACTGACTCTTGAACCTTTTTTGAAGGGGTTGGATATAAACATGTGGGCGGTTGAAGTTGTTGCTGTCTGTAAAACCCTCGGATCGGCGGATATTTTTTCAAGTGCCCTCGCCAGACCTTCAGGATATCTGGTAAGGAGAGCTCCGCTTGCATCGGCTAAATACTCTCTTCTTCTTGAAACTGCAAGTTGAATAAGGGTGGCAACTATCGGAACAAGAACTAGAGCCAAAATCAAAAAGCCAAGTGCGATAGGCCCTCTAGCTTTCTCTTCACGGTCATTGCCTCTCCACCATAAAGATCTCAGTATCCAGTCGGCAGCCAATGCGATTGTCCCGACAAGAACCGCAACAACTGAAGTTACTAAAATATCGTAGTTTTTTACATGAGAAAGTTCATGTGCTATCACTCCTTCCAGTTCGGCACGGTCAAGTCGCTGCAATAATCCGGTAGTTGCACATATAACTGCATGTTTCGGATCACGACCAGTTGCGAATGCATTAGGCGCTGGGTCATCGATGACGTATACTTTGGGCATAGGTTGTCCGGAAGCGATACACAAATTTTCAGTTACTGTGTAAAGGTCGAAAAATTCTTTTTTGTCAGCGGGTCGCGCACCCACGGTACTTAATACTATTTTATCCGAATAAAAATAGCTGCCGAAGCCTGATATAAGGGAAAATGCGAATCCGGCAAAAAAATATCCCCCCGGCGATTCTTGAAAATACTTCCCTATCAGATAAAAGAAACCGGATGTTAAAACAATAAACAAGCCGATAATAAGATATGTGCGAATTTTATTATTCGCGATTTGCTGGTAGGCTGTCATCTTTCGATATTATCAGAATTTGATTTGTACGTTTTTACGCTCTTCCTCATTCGCCGCAAAAAATTGTTCGAGTGCAAAACCGAACATGTTGGCGATTATGTTGCTAGGAAATATCTGGACTTTGGTGTTATACTCGAGGACATTGCCATTATAAAATTGTCTTGAATATGCAATCTTATCTTCCGTATCACCTACCTGTCTTTGCAGATCCTGAAAATTTGTCGAAGCTTTTAGATCAGGGTAAGCTTCGGCAACTGCGAAAAGCGATTTAAGCGCGCCGCTCAGCATATTGTTCGCCATGGCTTTATCCTCGACTCCCGTAGCATTCATAAGCGCAGATCTTGCTTTGGTAACATTTTCGAATATGTCTTTTTCATGCTTCGCGTACCCTTTCACCGTTTCCACGAGATTTGGTATAAGATCAGCTCGTCTTTTGAGCTGTACGTCTATGCCCGAAAATGCTTCCTTAATGCGGGTTTTCAGCATGATTAGAGCGTTGTAAACGGATATAAAATACACGGCAATAAGTGCAACTGCTGCAAGTAAAATGTACACGTTATTCATATAGTTAGTGCTTAAATTATTAATTACTTTGGATATTTGTTATCCAACTTTTAAATTTTTTAGTACTCGATGTATTTATTATATCATCAACGCCGGTCCAACCGCGACGCGCTACAGAAACACCATAACGCATATTTTCCATTTGGCTAATTTCATGGGCGTCGGTATTAATAATACATTTTACACCATTTGTTGCGGCTTCCCGTACCAAAGTATCCGGTAAATCTAATCTTTCCGGCCAAGAATTTATTTCGAGCGCCTGTTGATTTTTTTTCATTAAAGCCATTACCGGTTCCCAATCGATATCAACCCCAGGACGTGAATTCAATAATCTGCCGGTTGGGTGACCAAATATTTTTACTTTATCGTGTGAAAGCGCTTTCAGAACTCTTTTAGTCATCTGATCCCTAGGTTGCCTAAATGAGCTATGTAAAGAGACAATGATATAATCAAGATAATCATATGCCCCAGGTGGCACAGCGATCTTACCATCTGGCTGTATATCTGCTTCAATCCCGATAAAATACTGGATCTTTGGATTTTGACCCAATGATTGTTTAATGCTGCTATACCTCCTTCTGAATATTTCAACAGTTTCATTATTAGAAAGTCCGGATATTTTTGGATTGTGGTCGCTGAATCCTACATACGAATAACCCATAATTGCGGCCTTATCCAAAATTTCTTTATAAGTATTTTTCCCTAAATCGTGTGAAGTCTGAATATCATATGATGAATGAATGTGTAAATCCCCTTTTATGTCTGCAACCTCAACAAGCTTGGGCAAAATTCCTTCTGCCGCGCGTTCTATTTCGTCCGTCCCCTCACGGATTTCGGGAGGAATCATTTGCAGCCCGAGATATCGATAAAATTCTTCTTCGTCTTCAAACTCGACGGTTTTATTACTCGCTGTTTTTTTAATTCCCCATTCCGAAAGTGATAGTCCTTTTTTAAGCGCATATTCACGTAACTTTATATTATGGGCTTTGCTTCCCGTAAAATATTGGAGCATCGATCCATATTGGGATATTTTCTGAACCCGTAGATCAACATTGATATTAGGACTTACAATAATAGATGCCTTTTTATCGCCGGCACCCTCAATCGATATCTTTTTAGGGTAATTAATAAAATGCTCAATGATTTTTTTATCACTGACCTTTTTGGAAGAAATGGCTATATCAATGTCTCCAATGGTGGGATTCATTCTTCTCATCGAACCGAGAATATCTATGCGGAGAAGCGGCAGTTGTTTCATGTAATTAATAATCTCCATTGCGTGGCGGTGTGCATATGGTAAAGGCATACGCAGAGTGGAAGACTTTGTTTTTTTAAATAGTTCAAGCGCATTCAATATATCTTCTTGAGATTTTTTACCAAAGGTTGCAAGGTTTTCTATTTTACCCGATTTTGCAAGTGCAATCAGATCGTCAACGACAGTAGCATCATTGACTAAGCCGAATTCACGAACGAGCTTAAACGATTTTTTAGGCCCCAGAGAAGGAACTTTCATAAGGACAAAAACTGTACCGGGAACAAGCTTCAATATACTGTCAAAATGTTCGGATCTGCCTTTTTCAAAAAGCTCGCTCAAATGCGTGCTTATTGTCGGTCCAATCCCGGGTGTGGTTTTCAGTTTTCCCTCTTCCCAAATATCTTTGAGTTCTCTCGACATTTGCTCGACAGTGTCAGCAGCTTTTTCGTACGCGATAACCTTAAAACGGTTCTCGTTCGTGAGTAAATAAACCGCGGCAACTGACCTTAATATATCGGCTATGTTCCCATTTGATAGAGTTGAAATTTGCATAGTAAATGTTATTATTCTGCTTATGGAAAAAACAATAAATACTCTCCAATCTGCATTAAAGAATAATTCTCTAATTGTTATAGGTATCATCGCATTTATCGCGATAATTGGACTGTCCGCTTCGCAAAGTGTAAAAACAAAAGATTCGGAAGCAAGTACAGACACAGTCAGGAACGAAAACGCTTCCACTGAGCAAAAAAAGTATACCGTAAAAAAGGGGGATCATCTGTGGAAAATTGCCGAATCTGAGTACGGCTCAGGATATAACGCATATGATATCGCAAAAGCCAACAAAATCACCAACCCGAATTCCTTAGCTGCCGGACAAGAATTAATTATCCCCAGCGTTTCTCCAAAAGCTCCGACAAAAGGAGAAATTACGAATAAAGCCGCAGCAACTGAAAAAAAAGTGGAAAAAGAAACTAAATACACCATCAAACGAAATGACACGCTCTGGAGTATATCAGAGCAGTTTTATGGTACCGGATACATGTGGGAAAAGCTTGCTAAGGCTAATAATTTGACAAGACCAAACCTCATCCACGCCGACAACACCATTGCGATACCTGCTAACTAACACAGTAATAGTGCATGGTATAATAAATTATTCTTCGGTATGCGGTGGTAGTTCAGTGGTAGAATGTCTCCTTCCCAAGGAGAAGGTCAGGGGTTCAAATCCCCTCCACCGCTCCAAAAAAAACAATTGTCCCTCACGACGATTCTAACGGCCATAAAACGTTAGGAAGGACTACGGGTTTTTACAAGTTTTCCTTCTTGCTTTGCCGAGATATCTAAATCACTATTATTGAGTGTGTTCGATAATCTCGACCATTACTTTCTTGGTAGTTTCTTTATGAGGACATCTGAAATTTTCTTCCTCATAAACGACTGTAACTTTTTTTCCGCCTCGCTTTTCTTCTGACTGGACCCTAGCTTTATTTACGGATTCCATCTCACAATTACACTTAGAACACCACATGTGGACCTCCATTATTTATGGCGAATTAAGTATATCACATATACATATTAAATATACAAATCCAACTGCTGGTCAAATGAACTTACGGAAGATATATGCAGCTGACAAAAATCGCAGTGTATCATATAGATTCACCTCATATATGATACACCGCGATATTCCCCTTTATACGAGTGGCATTCATACTACATAAGAAGTGTAGATCCGAATTCTGAAAAAATGCTGAAAAAATATACCACATAAAAAATGTTATAATTCAATCATTATCTGCCGATATAGCTCAGCTGGTAGAGCATCCGCTTCGTAAGCGGCAGGTCGCCGGTTCGATTCCGGCTATCGGCTCATGTCCAGATTGCAAAGATATCAAAAAAAACAATTCACGACAAAGCTTGCCGCCTATATTGTTATCCTTGTTATTACACTTATAACGATTTTATTTTTTGGATTTAAGGCAGTTGTAAATGGCGCAATCTTTATCAGTAAATTTTTGGGTGGAAACAAGCAGGATGCTTTGGAAAAAAAAGAATCAGCTTTTTTTGGAAAATTAAGTATTGACGATGTCCCCGAAGCTACTAATAGCGCAAGAATGATATTAAGTGGTAACGCAGTCGATTTTAATCAGGTGGAATTTTATATCAATGATAAAAAAGTCAAATCACTTACTCTAAAAGATTCGCCCGGATTCAGCGAAGAGATAGGCGAGTTAAAAAATGGTATCAATCTGGTGCAGGTTGTGGCAATTTCCGATGAGTCAGGCATACAGAAGGAGTCGGACAAATATACAGTTACTTTGATTTCCGAAAAACCACGTCTTGAGATTACTTCACCGGATACTGAAAAAATAAAAACAAGTAATCAAGATTATATTATAAAGGGAGTTACGGACCCAGATATAGAAGTACACATTAATAGATCACCCGCAGTTGTCGATGCCTCTGGTAATTTTTCGTACACTTTGAGATTAAGAGAAGGCGAAAATAATGTGGAAATTTCTGCCGATGATATAGCGGGCAACAAAGAAATTCTCACGTATACTATAGAATATCGGAAAGACGACTGAATTTATCACTGCTTAATACTATAGTCAAAAACAAGAAAAACAATATATAAGGGTGTAAAAGTACATTATCGGTAATAGAAGCTATGCACACAAAGAGAATCGCGTACTCTGCAAATAAGTTAACGCTCATTAGTTCGTAAATCATGCCCATAAAAAGTATGAATCCTATAATTCCGCCAGTCACAAGAATTACAAGAAAACTGGTCTGAAAAGAAGAGGCCGCATGATCGGGGTAGGGAGACTCGACGATGGACTTCCTGGCAGCACTTATATGGTTGTATCCTATACCCACAACAGGGTTTTCTCTAAATAAATTTAATCCTTCCTCGTAATTACTGATTCTCGAATAAACAGTACTTGTTCGAAATAAATTCATACCTTCTCCTTCTTGAGGAAGCATAGCGACAATTACCAAGCTTATGATAACTATTAGTAGCGATATACTTTCCCATTTTCTCGACTTCAGCTTAATAATATTTTTACCGCTAACCAAAGAAGATGCTAAATGTGTTCTTCTTATTAGAATAATCAACACAACAATACCGGCTGCTAAAAATGATCCACGCGAGTATGTGAGAGCGAACATAATAGAATAAACGGTTAATGAGACGTTTCTGGATGAGGTGTTGGACAATGTACTTAAGGCATAGAGCATAATGATTCCATATATAGCTGCAGCGATGGGCGGTTCCAGGAACAATCCGAACAACCGATTTAAGTGTGGATCCCAACCTAAATAAGTAAGATAGGCGATGTCGGGAAAAATAAAATATTGCAGAATCCCGCTTACGGCAACCGCAATGATTAGCAGCCATAATTTTTTACCGACTTTTTCTATATGCGAAGGATGACGCTTCACGTGAAACCATAAATATATAAACCAGATCACATACATCAATAGACGCAAATAATATAACGATGCGGTAACATTTTCCCTAAAACTAAAATTACTGTATGAAATAATAAGAGAAAAAGTGGAAAATGTGAAATAAAGGTATGTCCACTTTAGATTTTTGAATAAGTGTCTTAAGGGGTCAAGTCGATGCTTCCAGATTAAGGTCGATAGCCAAAACACTAATCCCAATTCGTATAAATAAAACGCCGCACCTCCTCCGAGCTCAACGCGTCCAAGTTGACCTAAAAAATACAAAAATAACACAAGTTCGATCATAGGTGAAATTTTTTATACTGATACACTTTTGACCTAACCAGAAAAGAGTGAAAACTCATTATGAATGAGTAGACAAATCCCACTGCTCCATCTAAAAATCCAAGCTTTAGAAAGTAGGTATAGATAAACTTGAAAAAAGGATAGGTGAAGATTGCTAAAATTATTGGGTTTCCCCCTGACTTGATTAATTCTCTCGCTCTGATGCTGCTGTATATATTTATTTCGTTGAGAAACTCTCTGATACTTTGGTGCGGATAGTGATCTAGGTAAGTCGATAATTTATCGGTTTTTTGGTGAACAATATATGTTTCATGCACAACTCCTCTCCATACGCCCGATTTTTTTTTCATTAGCCTGATTATTCCACTATATCTTGCACTCCAGACTTCACCATATTTAAGCTCTTTACCCCAGAACCAATCACGTCGTTTAATATAAAATGCATCGCGGTGAATAGTTTCGTCATTTATTGTCGTCAAGATCTCGTTTTTCAGTTTTTCACTTACTATCTCGTCGGCATCTATATGTAATATCCATTCTCCAGCAGCTATGCTTTCAGCAAAATTTCTCTGAGAGGCAAAATCGCCTCCGGATTTTCGCCTCACAACCTTAACACCTTTAGCTGTGGCGATTTCAAGAGTTTGATCAGTAGAATAATCATCAATGACGATGATTTCATCGCAAAAAATAACCGAATCAATACACTTTCCAATAGTGTCCTTTTCATTTTTTGCCAGGATGATCGCAGTTATTTTTGTATTGAACATATATCTGAATATATTTTACCAATTTCCTCTGCTGCTTTAGCTGAATCGTATTTTTTCGATCTAGCCAAAGATAATTGCTTGAGATTATCTATTTCCTTGGGCTTATCAATGATCGATAATATAGTTTTATAAATACTCTCTGCGTTCGTCTCTTTCAAATAAAGTCCAGCATTTCCGACGACTTCCTTGATTGCCCCACTACCCGAGGTTATGATCGCCAATCCACAAGACATTGCTTCCGGAAATACCATTCCATACTGTTCCTCCCAAGTTTCGGTCCGTTTGGATGGTGCGATCAATATATCACTACTATTATATGCTGTATGTATGTCTTGATACTTAATTTCTGATAATAAAATTCTATCGGTCAATTCATTTTTTCTTATTTTATTACTGATTAAATTTTTTAATGGACCGGAACCGACAATTTGAAATGCAAATTCTGATGTCAGAGCATGCATCACTCTGATAATAGCGTCTATAGTATCAACTATACCCTTCTCTTCTACAAGTCGTCCGACAAAAAGGAACTTTATTTTTTTAGACGTTTTATTCGCCGGACGAAAACGTTTTTTATCTACTCCTAACCTGACGATGCTAATTTTATTTTCAGGAAAACCCTCTTCCCATAGCGCAGAAGCGGATTTTTGGGTATGGCATATGGCCCAGTCAGCTGCCTTCATAACGAAATTTTTTAAATATTTTTTTCTGGGGATTTTTTCGTTGTTGAATGGTATAGTTTCCCAAGAAGTCATTACGAGTTTGCTGATTTTACCTCTCAATCTTAGTTTTGCCAGCTGGTAACTATAATAGTAGTGAGAGTCTGCAGTATGATAAATATCGAATTTGCCGGCCAAGGACTCGATATTGTACAAAATCTGCGAATCGCCAAGCGTCCTGTTTGACACATACTTGATCGCCTTACTAATGGTATTTCTAAGAGGGAGATGTGGAATATTGCCTATGTCTGCAATACTTGGAAATCGAACAGTTTTGAAAGGCACGATAGAACTTAACGGACAGAGCGAGCTGACACCAGTAATATCTACATCATCTTTATTAAAGATGTAATTCTGTGCCTCAAATTCATTAAGATATGCTCCGCGTACGAAAGCAACACGCATCATATTTCAGAATACAGCTTAAGTAACTGCTCAATATAGCGACTCCAAGAAAACTTAGCTTTTATAATTTTGCTATCCGGTTCGATTAATTTACCTTCAGCTGCCTGCTCCATTCTGGAAATAAAATCATCTTCAGTTTCTGAAATATTTACATATGCTTTCATTTCCGAGATCACCGAGGATTTCATACCAATAACCGGACATCCGGTCGCGAGAGCTTCAAGTACAGGATAATTAAAACTTTCATAGTGAGACGCGGTAAGGTAAGCGCTGGCTTTGCTATAAAGGCCGGCTAAAACAGGTCTCGAAACGTGACCTAATAATTTCACATTATGAGGTAAATTCTTGAAATTAGAGAATGTCCCCACGAGATTTAGGACAAAATCAGAATATTTAGGATTCTGTCTGAATTTTTCAAAAGCGTTCAGCAAAAACTGAATATTTTTCACCCGGTGGTTCATACCGACAAACAAAAAGAATCTTGAATTACTCCTTGGTAAATCGATATTGAAGTCGGAAGGCACACCATATGACAGTACCCTGATTTTATTTTTGTAGTTAGGAAAAATCTCGGCCAGCTCTTCAAGAACATTTACAGAGCTGACAATCACAAATTTTGATCTTTTTATCATTGTATTGAGCTGAGAACCCAATCGTATCTTCGAATATTTATAATATTCCGGTTTTTTAATGAAGGACGCGCCGTGCGAAAATGAAATAACTGCCGCTTTGGTAAATAACGGAATTGCCTGATTTATAGCCAAAAATATATCGGGTTTTTTAAGAAACTCTTCTATAGGAACCCGGAAGTTCATCCACATTGTTTTAGGTCTTATGCGGCAATGAATAATATTTCGATTAAGGAGGATGCTTTTAGGTTTAGTGCAGTAGGTATACAGATAATAAATATTATCATTATCATATTTTGACAATGCCTGAAGAAGGTCGGCACTGAAGGAGAAATTGCCATACCTTCTTTGCGGCGGCGAACATAAGGCACCTCCGTCTACAGATATTCTCATATACTTAGGATATACATAAGAGGTAAGCATTTCAAGCAGATCAGGCGACCTTGCGCAGATTAAGGTATTTACCGAACACAATCAAGGATAAAAATAATGAAATCAGCATCTCAGAGAGTAAAGTTATCCAGGAACTCGCAAAATATGAATATTTTGGCACAAGCAGTAAATTCAAAGAGATATTTATGATCGACTGTGTTACAAACACATATAAAACTATTCTCGGTTTCCCAATAACATATAAAACATTCATAAGAACAGAAGAATATAAAATAAAAGGCAGGGAAAACACAACGATTCCAAGCACTGGTGTCGCAGCTGCATAATCAGGCCTTAATAAGGCGATAACCAATGGAGCAACCAAAAGCACGGCCGATGCAACGATGAACCCGAGAGCCGTCATATATTTGATGTCTCGCATCATCCTTTTGTACAACATACTCACACCTTCTTTATGAAGTTTTGCGAAAACTGGTGTCGAGCTTATGTTGTAACTTGCTGCGATAAACAATAGCGCATCAAAGAATTTATAGCCAGCCGAATAAATCCCGACACTTTTGGCATCAGCATAGCGGTTGAGTATAAAAATATCGGCTTTGTAGTAAAACCCGGCGAATAACCCGATAAGTATGTAAATATACGATTTTTTAAGAATATTAAACCATTCATGAACGTTAACATTTAAACTCAGTCCAATTTCTTTGTTTATAAAAAAAACATTAACTAAAGCATAAGCGAAATACAGGATTCCAACTAAATTAAAAATTCCGTCGAGCCTTTGCGTATAGAGTAAAATTATTATTTGCACAACAACTAGTACAAAATTGAAACTGGTCGATAAAAACGTCGCTGCATATGCGCGATTAAATATCGAGGTAAGTATTAAATAACTCCCTGAAAAAGCGTTAGAAATCGTTATAACCGATGCCAGCGTAATAAATGTAAGTAATTTTGTGTCGTATCCCCATACCCAAGCTAATATGTTTACCACGACAAATACGATTATCGACATAACAGCCCGCATAACGATAAGGTCATTTAGCTTATTTTTTTTCTCGGTGGCTCCGTGCACTATCCCATATGATGTTGTCCCCAGATCAAGAAAAGGTGAAAAAATTGCTACATGAGACCATACGACAGAATATATTCCATAATCTTCCGGTTTTAATGTTCTCGTCAAAACAAGGAATAGTCCAAAAAAAAGTACTTTATTTAAAAGTGAAGAGATATTAAGACTTAAAAAATTTTTCAGAAAGGTATTTGACTTAAATATCTTGATAATTACATCTTTTTCTTCGATAAGCGTGAGAGGTACCCTTAAAAGCTCGTATGCCAAGCTGTATAATCGTCCGAATTTTATTAGATAAAGTAACCTACTTATAAAAAGTAATTTTTTTTTATTCGGATTGCTGGATGAATTTTCAAAATGTTCATAATAATTATCGGTGATTATTCCTACTTTCAGCCCGGCCCTTGAAGCTCTCGTACAGTAGTCGACATCTTCATAATACATACCGTACCCTTCATCGAAATAACCGATTTTATCGACCACTTCCTTTTTAATCACCATCAGCGAACCAGATACGAAATCAACATGTCTATATTTCTCTTTTGGTCGGGTAGAAAGTAGACCGCCACTCAGTCTTACCCGATCGACTACACCTCCGTAATAGCGTTTGCCTTCTTGAACCATGGCGAATCCACCTATATCGAAGCGGTTCACCAATTCTTCGATAATATCTAAAAATCGACTTCCGTTTATTCCAAATAATAGTTCAATGGAGATATCGGGATTGGCGATTATGTAAATATCACAGCCGTCAACTCTTGCCTGCTTTATACCTTTATTTACGCCCTCGGCATAACCCTTTTGAGTACCGGATTGGTCGATATAATACATTCTAACCCCAGGTAGATGGGCCGTCTCTTTTTTAACTCTAACGACATCATACTCCGGAGTATTATAAAGCACAAAAATAATTCCTATAAGCATATGGTTATATTTTCTCAGATCTTTGGCTAATTTTATAAACCATAAGCAGCAAATAGGTTAAAAATTCCATATATCCGAATCCAATATCAAGAGGTAATCGCCATATTCCATCTCGATAGCCTTGAGCTTCAATAAACCTGGCATGAATCATATGGAGAGGGTTCAGTAGCACCTTGCGGAGCGAACTTCTTTCACCGGCATTTAATTTCGCCTCATATTCTCGGATCGCATACTTAGTAAATTTCGAATACATCTGATACAAACTACGGTATGAATGGTGAATAATCACGTTGTCCAATTGCCCTATTTTTCCTTCTATCTCGAAATGTTCATGTACGAGCGCGGGACGTATAAAAACTGCAGATCTCTTAAAAAGTCTTAGCATTTTATAATTTTCACCGCCATAACGCACTGGTCTCCCTAAGTAATGATTGGAAAAAGGAATTATATACCCCTCGGCTGTTGGATTTAGTGTTCCGATCTCGTTGATTAACTCACCAGATAGCATTTCATCACTGTCCAGTGCTAATATCCAAGGCTGTGTGGCTAAATTCAGGCCGATTTTTCTTTTTTTTCCTAAGTCTTTTTCTGATGTAAAATGCAGTTTGCAGTTATATTTTTCAGCTATTTTAGCAGTATTGTCTATCGAGAAACCATCTATAATTACAATTTCCCGAGCTAAATTTTTTACAGAGTCTAAACATTTAGATAAGGTATCTGCGGAGTTATAGGTTATAATAACCACACTTAAATCCATAGCTGAGTCCAATTATAAACTGTCTGTACCCTCATTGTGTAGACAAAAACCTGAGACTATCAAAATTTGACTCATCTACTTGGGTTTAACTAATAACTTACATTTGTAAAAAATACACTCTTAGTATATAATTTCATCCATACTATAGGTATATTATGTACAACACAGCAAATAATACAAAATCAGAAGGATTGGTCTCTATAGTCATACCAGTAAGGAATGAAAAACCTAATCTGGAAGACTTGGTCATGCGGATCGACAGAACTTTCCGCAATGCCGATAAAAGATATGAAATAATCGCGATTGATGATTACTCGTCAGATAACAGCTATACACTCTTAAAAACACTTTCACAACTATATCCTATAAAAGTATTTAAAAAGAATGGAGTAATTGGTAAAGGGGCTTCGATTATCGAAGGGTTCGAACACATAAACGGCTCGATCATAGTCACATTAGACGCCGACCTATCATACCCGCCTGAGAATGTAATCGGTATGATCTCTAAAATAGATGAATACGATGTGGTCGTCGGCACCAGGGTATATATGGACGGCGAAAAACGTATCAAGAAGATTTTTGCAAAAATCTCACAATTTCTATTTGGAAAAATCATGTTTGGACTCGACTATGACGTCCAATCAGGTCTTAAAGTATTCAAGAGACAAGTGATCGACAGCATAATTCTTTTCCCCACCAGGTGGAGTTTTGATCTGGAATTTTTATACAAAGCCGATCAGGCCGGCTACTCCATAATTGGGTATCCAATTCAGTACGGATCAAGACACCATGGGATTGACAAATTGAATCCATTTTTAGCCTTAATTGAGCTTGGTATAATGACAATGCGTTACCGCCTGTTTCCTACTCATCCGGTTTTCATAGACAAAGGTAGTACAGATCTGCTCGAGATAGGATGGAAATCCAAACGATTCAAACCTTATACAAACTTGCGTCTTGAAAACAGTGCGATAAAAACCATAAGCTCCGGTCAGCTAGTAATGGGAGCAATAGTCGTACTTATGATCATTAACTTATTTCTTCTCAATTGGAAACTAACCTTAATCGGAATAATGTGTTTTATAACGGTAATATATTTTGCGGACCTTTTATTCAACCTTCTTCTTATAGCTTTCTCACTTAAAAAAACCCCTGAAATCAGAATTCCTGATGAAGAAATAAAAAAAGATCGTGTATGGCCAATGTACACAATAATTTGTCCTTTATATAAGGAATGGGAGGTAATTCCTCAATTTGCAAAAGCGATGAGTAATTTGGATTACCCGGCTGATAAAGTCGAGGTTATGCTCGTTCTTGAAGAAGACGATAAAACAACCCAGAATGAGGTAAAGAAACTCACACTTCCTGCTAATTTTAAGGTGCTCGTGACCCCCCACACCTTCCCAAAAACCAAGCCCAAAGCTTGTAACTATGCTCTGCTTCAATCCAAAGGTGAATATGTGGTAATTTACGACGCAGAGGACGTTCCAGATAAATACCAACTCAAAAAAGCTGTAGTTACATTTGAAAAGCTTACAAACGAAAATGTTGTGTGTTTGCAGGCCAAACTTAATTTTTACAATGTTAACCAGAACTTACTGACGCGAATCTTTACGCTAGAATATTCGCTCTGGTTCGACCTTATCCTGACCGGATTACATGCAATAGGTGCGCCTATCCCACTTGGGGGTACTTCTAATCATTTCCGTACCTCGCACCTGCAGTTATTACAAGGATGGGATCCTTTCAACGTCACTGAAGACTGTGATTTGGGGATACGACTTTTTAAATACGGTTACAATACCAAGATTTTGGATTCGGTTACACTTGAGGAAGCCAACAGCAGCTTCTGGGGATGGTTTCCGCAGCGGACACGGTGGATGAAAGGCTACATTCAAACATATCTGGTGCATATGCGAAGACCCCATGATTTTGTCACTGATTGGTCCAACCCCCATTTATTCACTTTTCAACTTGTGGTCGGCGGCAAGATACTCTCCACACTTATCAACCCGCTTCTCTGGATATTAACCATAACGTACTTTATGTTCAGATCTTATACAGCAAATTTCATAGAGTCACTGTTTCTCGATCCTATATATTATTTAGCTGTGGTATCGTTGCTTATCGGCAATTTCCTATATTTTTATTATTATATGATCGGAGCCGCAAAGCGTGGTTATTGGTCTCTAATTAAGTTCGCATATCTAGTGCCTTTTTACTGGATCATGATGAGCGTTGCTTCCTGGAGGGCATTGCATCAGATAATATTCAAACCGCATTACTGGGAAAAGACCAAACATGGGCTTCATCTAAAACCGGTAATATGACGGTAATCATATGCCAAAACTACCCAAAAGAAAAACGCTGCACGTAATTGCCAAGTATTTTTATGAATCTACGAACGACGTTCAGGCGCATATCGTGAAAACCTATAATGCATTTGATCCGGATGAGTGGAATATCACTATTCATTCAACAACCGACACGCTGACTAATAAAGACGTATTACGAAAAAGGGAAATGATCGGCGATATTCAGGTGCGTCGTTCACGCAGTAATTTTTTTGGATTCTCCCCAAAAATCCAATGGGATAAAACAGATCTGATCTGCCTTTATGGTTTTAAACTTTTTCCTCACATATTTATTTTTCTCAAAACACTTTATCTTAAAATATCGGGGCAAAAAAAATACGCTTTAATGTTTATTCCCCAGGGCGGCTATACCCCCTATTGGAAAAGATATAGTCTTTTAAGGCGCGCTGGAAAACAAATGTATCACGCTCTTATCGGCCGTGTCTTAATTAATCTTACGACTGATGGAATACTCACCACTTCAAGCTGGGAGAGACACGAAATGATCAAGAAAGGCATTAGAGAAGAACTTATCGTAACAATTCCCGACGGAATAGAAGATGAAGCATACGAGGATATTATCAAAAAAGCCAGTGAGCAGATAAAGTCAAAGACGCAAAGATACGGCGCCTATATATTACAACTGGGCAGAATACACCCGATCAAAAATTTTGAAACAACAATTAAAGCATTAAGTTATCTACCAGACTCGATAAATCTTGTTATTGCCGGCCCAGTGGGCGACAAAAAATATATTCGACGACTTCATCACTTAGTTAAAAAACTCCATCTGGAAAAGAGAGTTTATTTTCATGGAGTAATCAGGAGTTATGACAAATACTATTTATTAAAAAATGCACGGTTGCTCGTACATATACCAATGTGGGATGCTAACGGTACAGTAATTTATGAAGCTATGAGCCAGGGGTTAGTAAGCATCGTTTCTAATCAGGCCGCACCGCTTGGTATTATTCGAGATGATGTAAATGGTTTTTTTATAAACTCACAGGACGATCTAGACCTCGGCAAAAAAATTCATCACATTCTAAACACACATAACTCAGCAAAACTCAAAAACATAACTGCGAGGAATCTGAATATAGCACACGATCTAAAATCAAGTAGACTGCAAAAACGTTTGGAAATTTTTTACACAACTATTCTTATGAAACAAAAATACCCATACAGATTAACATCTGGTCATGCTTATTGATTGTGGTATAATACTTTCCTGTGTATGATGTTACATAAGCAGCTATCCATCAGTGTAGTTATAGTCGCGCGTGATCACGAAGACAAGATTACATACCTCCTACGATCGGTACTCAAACAGAATTTGCATGACTACATTCTAGACAGAATAATCGTAGTTTGTGACGGGAGTTCAGATCATACGCCGGCAAAAGTCTCTAGATATGCAAATAAATATCCGCAAATCACATTTCTTTATTACGCTGATGCTTTAGGCACCAATACAAGAATTGAGAATGTCGTTAGCACACTAACTAGCGATGTTATTCTATTAGTGGAGCCGAACATAGTACTTAAAGGCACCAACTTCATACGTGACATACTGACAAGGTTTTATGCGGAGCGAATAGTAATGGTGATACCATCCACACAGATATCGGACGGCACGGGGATTAAAAATTACATTAACAAACAAATCTTTTCCGTAAGAGATAAATTTGCCAGAATTACCCGTGACTCTCATTTAATATACTCACTAAATCTGGACGCTGTTGCGGTTAGAAAAAACTTCATTAAAGGCATGATTTTTCCTTCTGATATAAACAGAACTATCTACCTATATTTTTCAGCTCTTTATTCAAATAATCACGTAATACCTTGCGACTCAGCGAGCATTATTAAAACTTACCCTGATCTGATCAACTCCCTGACAGATCTAACAAAAATCAAAGTCAGCTTTAAGCAAATTTTTGGCGACTTGGTAGAAAGAGAGGTTAACTTATCTGTGTGGAAGAAAATATTCATCTTTTTCTCTCTGTTGACGTATAAACCTCTATCAATATTAATTTTCAATATCGTAGTTTTGGTTAATTTTATAGGTAAATTTTCAAACAATTTGCTCAGCGTCATGAAAACAACTCGTGGAAACGATATCTTAAAGAGGCGTGTACCTTCATATTGACTTAATTAAACTACTACTTTTTTTCGCATTTATATGGTATAATTAAAGACTATATTTTAACCTATAGTATTAATTATAATATGAAAGCGAAGAGCATCCAACTAACAAAATTCGCAACTTTTCTGCCCATAGCTTTTATATTAAGAATCAGCAGATTTTTTTTCAGAAACATTATTGATCTTATTTCCGTTATCTGGCCTTTGCCTAACAAATCCCCTTCTTCTTCAGGAGTAAAGTACCTTATATTTAATTGGCGCGACACCAAACACTCCTACGCCGGCGGTGCCGAACTTTACATTTATGAAATGGCACGAAGATGGGTTAAGGAGGGCAACGAAGTTACAATTTTTTGCGGCAACGATGGTAACAATTCCAGATATGAAATAGTCGACGGAATTGAGGTTATAAGAAGAGGCGGATTTTATTTTGTATATATATGGGCATTTATATATTACATTGTTAAATTTAGAGGACGATTCGATGTAATTATAGATTGTGAAAACGGCATTCCTTTCTTTACACCTCTTTACGCTAAAGAAAAAATATATTTATTGATCCATCATGTTCATCAGGAAGTTTTTAGAAAAAGCCTGCACCCACCTTTCTCATGGTTAGCCTCCTATTTAGAAATTCAAGTTATGCCCTATGTTTATAAACATGTCCAGATTGTAACGGTATCGGAATCATCGAAGCGCGATATTCAAGAATATGGATTATCAGATAGGCCCGCAATCGTTCTTCACAATGGAGTGGATCTTAAAAGGTTCAAGCCAGCAATAAAAACCGATAGACCAATGGTTTTATATCTTGGTAGATTAAAATTTTACAAATCGGTGCACGTACTACTTCATGCCGCAAAGCTTGTTCTTGAAAAAATTCCCGATGCTGAATTCGTAATTGCGGGGTCAGGCGAAGAAGACGATAATTTATACAATTTAGCTCTTAAACTGGGGATTGACAAATCAGTAAAATTTCTCGGAAAAGTATCCGACGAAACAAAAATCTTACTTTACCAAAAAGCTTGGGTATTTGTTCAGCCTTCATTTATGGAAGGTTGGGGCAGTACGAATATTGAGGCAAACGCATGTGGAACTCCGGTAATAGCATCCAACGTTCCCGGACTACGCGATTCGGTTAAAAACCCTTCAAGTGGATTTCTCGTACCTTATGGACAATCGGAAGAGTTTGCTTCAAAGATATATGATTTAATCACCGACGAAAAACTTAGAGATTACATGTCCCAGAAGTCGGTGGAATGGGCACAAAATTTTGAATGGGACAAAACAGCCCATGAAGGTTTAAGCATTTTTTCCAAATAGCCTAACAACTTCTAAAAAAATCATCTAAACTAAAATATCAATAAATAAAAATAAACCTATAATATTTCGATTATATGATATAATAAGACTATGAAAGACATATTAGTAAGTATTGTGATATTCTTGATCGGGATCCTTTTGTACGCTGCTACTCTAAGAGCAGTACCAGGAAATCCTACCGGTAATATGGTAAAAAACAATCTCGATCAGGCGACAAAACCGCTTGAGTTATCGCCAGAAAGAGGAAGGTATCTGCTGGTTATGTCACTTGCCGAAAACGGTTCATTCTCCTTAAATCAGACGCTTGCGGATGCTGCTTATCCAGATATCGGATGGTATCAAGGTAAATTCTATATATTTTTCGCACCCGGCATATCGGTATTAGCACTCCCGATGTATCTCGTCGGTAAGCCATACGGACTCGCACAGGCCGCCTCTTTTTTCACCATTTCAATAATTTCAGCCATTACCCTGATTTTTTTGTATAAAATATCCCGGGATATTTTTAAGTTACCTGTATGGGCATCATTATTATCCCCCTTGATCTTTGGTTTCGCCTCTACCTCTTGGAGCTATGCGATAACTTTATATCAGCATCATGTAACTACGTTCTGCATAATATCTTCTATTTATGCCGCTTGGAAATATAAAAATGGCAATGCTTGGTCATGGATCTGGGCGGCATTTATTTGGCTTAATCTTTCCGTTGCCATCGCAATCGACTATCCGAATGTGATACTGATGGCACCTGTAATGCTATATTTCCTACATTCCTCTTTCAAAATTAGTAAAAATGAAGGTAATTACACCGCAAAATGGAGACTGTCATATATTGCGACATCAATTATTTTTGTTTGCTATGTATTTGTACAGGCATACTTTAACTACACGCATTTTGGCGGTGTGACGAGGGTAAGCAATACTATAGCTTCATATAAGGCAATAATCGAAAATAAAACCTTAAAAAACGTTGACACAGAAGAAGCAAATCGCGCTGCCGATAATGATCGCAGCGCATCTGGTTTTTTTAATGAATATGCAATACCAACCGGATTTACGATTCTAACACTGGGACTGGATCGTGGCATTTTTCTATACTCTCCCATATATATACTTGCTCTATTTGGCATCTGGATTGCGGTCAAAAAAATGAATGCGGAAATCGCTGCGCTTCTTGGCGTTACATTCGCAAATTTCTTCCTTTATAGCAGCTGGGGTGATCCATGGGGAGGCTGGGCCTTCGGACCAAGGTACTTAATACCGTCTATGGCAACACTCTCGATCTTTGTTGGTTTATGGGTATCCAGGAACAAATTTATGTTCTTTCGAAGAACAGGAGCGTTTGTCTTAATTGCATATTCCACCGCAGTAGCTTTACTTGGCGCCCTCACGACAAATGCAGTTCCACCTAAAGTTGAGGCGGATTTTCTTAAGAGCAAGTATAACTTTCTTATGAATCTCGACTTTATGCTGCATAACAGAAGCGGCAGTTTTATTTATAATACAAACTTCGCGGATCATATTTCGGTTTCAGAGTATTTCTTTATGATATTTACATTTATTATGTCAGTCACATATATAGTGCTTTTTTTGATTCCTTTTATTAAATCGATTAAAAACCCTAATACATGACATTAAGTCTATCGATATCCAAGAAAACGCTTAGTTCAATAAAAAAGTGGTCAGAAACGGCGCCATGGATGTTTTTTGTTGTGATGTTAGCAATCGAGGCGGCCATACTGTCTTCTGTAACAGCTTATTTTTATGATGTGATTGTGGCTTATGGAGACTCCGAGTCTCACCTTAACATTTCAAAACGTGTCGTTACCAGCCTGACACCAGGATTAGCACAACTCGGAGGTATATGGTTACCATTGCCGCATTTACTCATGATGCCGTTCGTCTGGAATGATTTTCTTTGGTACACAGGCATTGCCGGATCAATTGTGTCAGGAATGGCGTTTGTTGTAAGCGCGATTTACCTGTATAAGTTTGCCTACTTGATAACGAAAAATAAACTAGCGTCTTTTGTAGCTTTTCTTGCATTCGCTTCAAATCCGAATATATTATATATTCAGGCGACCCCGATGACTGAAATGTTGCTTATAGCTTTTTTCATCCTGTCATCTTATTATTTCACATGTTTTTTAATAGATCGAAACGATTTTAAAGGTCTTATGCTCGCGGCGATCTTTGGTTTTTGCGCGTCGCTATCACGCTATGACGGTTGGTTCTTGGTTCTTTTTGAAAGTATGGTGATAATCCTCAGATATTTACCGCTTGAGAAAAAAAAATATCACGAAATGGAGGGAAAACTCATAATATTTTCTACACTTGCCCTTATAGGTATCGCACTATGGCTTTTCTGGGATTACCTTATTCTTGGAGACCCTTTCTATTTTACCAACAGTCAGTTTTCGGCAAAATCTCAGCAATCCGCATGGTTAGCTCGCGGAGAGCTACCAGCTTATCATAATCCGTTAGTTGCATTTATTTACTACTTCGCAACTAGCATGAGTAATTCAGGAATACTTATATTCTTAGCATCGTTCATAGGGCTATATAAGTACATTTTCGAAAAACGCAGCTATACGCGTTTTCTTATCCTCATCATCCTCCTGGTACCATTTGTCTTTTATGTTTTTACTATGTACGTAGGGCAGTCGGTTATTTTTATACCCAGCATTACACCAACTACATTTGAATGGACACTTTTTAACGTGCGCTATGGACTGATGATGGTCCCTGTAGTAGCATTTTTCTTTGCCTTTGCCTTTTACAAATCCGATATAGCAATGCGTGTGTTTCTTATAGTGCTATTGTTTACCCAGTTTGGGCTTTACACGGTAGGATTCTCAAAAGTAGTGACTCTGGCAGACGGCACAGAGGGACTTTCAAGACAAAAAAAGGACTTTGCCGAGGTTTGGCTTACTGATAACTATGACGATGGGTATGTGCTAATTGACGACTATGCTCGTTCAATCAGTATAACGAGAACACGCATACCAATGCAAAACATCATTTATCTAGGTAATAAACCTTACTTTGAACTGGCGCTCAGACATCCGGAAAAATATGCAAAATGGGTCATAATGCAGAGAGATGATATTATCTGGAGATCTATATATGACGTCAAACAAAGACAGGATGATCTTTATAAACACTATGAAAAAGCATATACGTCACCGACCACACTCATCTTCAAGCGAATGGATCAATATGATACGGATTTTCGACCATAAATACAGCCATAATACTGATATAATGTATTATCGTTTATAGTCAAAATTTCAATTCAAATCTAACATCCCCTCATGAATTTAAGATATATACCCGTATTGGTTTTGTTCACACTCATCCTAAGTCCTTCTCTATACGCTGCCGAAAGATTTTTCGAAATACAGGCGATTGACACAATGAAGGAATCGCGTGATCTTGCTAGAGAAAAACTTAAAGATATAGAATACGAAAGTAAAATCGAAATCCAGATAAAAAAAATCGCTGATACAGGAGCGACACACATCGCGATCGGAACACCATATGATCAGGAGTTTACACCATTCCTGAAAAAATGGGTAGTCGCAGCTCGTAAAAACGGTCTAAAAGTATGGTTTCGTGGCAACCTCGCAGGTTGGGAAGAATGGTTTGATTATCCTAAAATATCCAGGCAGACACACATAGAACAAACAGTGAACTTTATTAAAAACAATAAAGATTTATTCGAAAATGGCGATATTTTCGTTTCCTGCCCTGAATGCGAAAACGGAGGTCCGGGTGATCCGAGGATGAACGGTGACGTTGATGGTCATAGAAAATTTTTGATTGAAGAACATGAGGTCGTCAGCAAAACATTCAAAGAGATGAGGCTAGATATCAACACCAGTCTTCATTCGATGAATGGCGATGTTGCTAAGTTGGTAATGAATAAAGAAACCACAAAATCGCTTGGAGGCGTAGTAACCATCGATCATTATGTTGAGAGCCCGGAGACCTTAAATCAGGACATAAATGAAATCGCCGAGTCTTCAGGTGGCAAAATCGTTCTCGGTGAAATCGGAGCACCCATACTCGATATACATGGTGAATTCAAGGAAAATGAGCAAGCTGAATGGATCAGAAATACTTTCGATTATTTGATTAAAAATCATAACGTGATCGGTCTGAATTACTGGGTCAACAAGGGTGGATCCACACATTTGTGGAACGACGACGATACCGCACGCGAAGCAGTTGATGTTATCACTTATTATTTTAAGCCCAAGGTTGTTTATGGTACTATAAGTGATGATATCAAACTCCGATTAAGGCAAGTCGAAATCGAAAGCAGCTATCGTAAAATAATATCTGACAACGGAGTATACACCATCCCAGTTTTAGATGATGAAAAAATAATATTTAGGAAGAACGAATACAAAGAGGTGACTAAATCGATCGATCATAGCTTAAAAATGGGTAGAAACAAGATAGATATCGTCATGTACCCAGAGAATCCTTCACTGTTCTACATGATATTAAAAAGAATCAAGCAATGGACAGGAAAAATCTGAATGTGCGCACGCCTGGACTTGAACCAGGGACCTTTGCAATGTGAATGCAACGCTCTAGCCAACTGAGCTACGCGCGCTTCTGGTAATTATACCACTTTTCTCATATTGTTTTTTTTATCTTTTTTCTCTAAAATGAAGTCTTATGAACCTTGTAAAAAAAATTATCGAGTTTGTAATGGACATACTTGAGACAGTCGTGTTCGTGGGTTCGTTATTTATAGTCATATACCTCTTTATACTTCAACCAAACCAAATTAAAGGCGCTTCAATGGAACCGACGTTTGAATCAGGCGATTATATTTTCACCAGTAAAATCACCTACAGGTTCCGCCATCCTGAACGTGGCGACATAGTGGTATTTCGCTCACCCAGAAACCAAGATATCGAATTCATAAAGCGAATTATTGGACTGCCAGGAGATATTGTGATGGTTCGCAATCAGGAAGTATATGTTAACGACAATATGTTATCTGAACCTTATATTTCATCAAAAACTCCACTGTGGGAGGGTGGATTTATTAAGGAAGGCACTCCATATTTAGTTCCGGATGGGGAAATATTTGTTATGGGGGATAACCGCCCAAGATCTTCTGATTCCAGAGAATTTGGTTCCATTCCAGTAGAGACCGTCATCGGACAAGTATTTTACAGGTACTTTCCTACTCCAAAAATGGGGGCACTAAAAAATCCATTTCCCGAATCCTTACGAAGCTTATTAAATACTTTTAACCCTTCATTTTCTGCAGTATTGAGAGCAGTGCGGGCGTAGTTTTTTCCAGACCACCCTTCAATTCGACTACTAGACGTCCTCTTACTCTAGTCTGTACAATTTTAACTGAATATTCGATTTCAAGATCAGATAGCGATTTATATATGTCGGCAGCTGCGTTTTTTTCAAGATATTTTCCACCAGTGTCCACATGATAAAGCATTTCTCGAATGAGAGCCTCAGCTTGAAGCGCTGTAAGATTGTTGCTTAAAATTTTTTCATAGGCCAATAGCATTTGGTCATGCGTGCCTAGTCGAGCAATAATGAACAAGTGGCTCAATGATATGGTCTTGCTATAGTAGCCGTCACGGACTATTTCAGGTAGTTTGATCAATCTAAGAATATGACAAATATATGCCGGCTTATAATTAAGTTTTTCTGCGAGGTCCTTAACACGTACTTTTTTCTCTGTTTTTAAACGATGCAGTACTACAGCTTTATTGAAATAATCTTCTTCTTTTCTAACTTGTTCCAGCAGCCTGACTGTTTCCGCGTCCATAAAGATATTTTATCAGAAATACAGTCTTTATATTTTGGATTTATTTATGAAGCATCAACGGCGACGTACTGCCTACCATATCTTGAAAAAAAGCGAACTACGCCTCCCCTTGCGGCAACGATAGTATGATCGCGTGAGACGATTACCCCGTCCGCCCCATGGACTTTAGTACCTCGCTGTCTAATTATGATATTCCCCGATTTGACAGTTTGTCCACCATAAACCTTTATACCTAATCTTTTTGATATAGAATCTCTATTTCCTCTTACAGCTCTTTGTGCTTTTGTATGTGCCATATTTGTTAGATTTTTGTAATCTTGATTTTTGTCAATTGAGGCCTGAATCCGGTTACGCGTCGGTATCTGACCTTAGACTTAAATCGGGCTACTCTGATTTTATCACCTTTTACAGTTGCTAAAATCGTCGCTTTAACTGTTTTTTCTAGTAAAGGAGTCCCGATTTCAGATGATTTTCCGGAAAAGATAGCCATAGCAGGCATTTCTACAACATCATTCTCCTTACCATCTATTTTATCGATAAATAACTCATCTTGTTCTTTTACCAAGTATTGTTTTCCACCTGATTTGATAACTGCGAGTGTTTGCATAATAGCAATAATTATACCTGAAAATACACGATCTGCAAGCGTAATTGTGCAGATTTATAAAGGTAAAAGAGACATGGCAAAAAGCAATGTTACAAGTGAGGATCCACCGTAGGATATAAGAGGCAGAGTTATACCGGTTATGGGCACCATTCCCAAATTCATACCTATATTGATAAAAACTTGAAATAAAAACATACTTAAAAACCCCAGAATCATATAAAAATTGAAGGCCTCTTCCTCCGATTTTCTATGGTGATATCTTAATAATCGTTGTACCAGATATACGAATATCATCGCATAAAGCAGAATCACAACAAATCCACCGACAAATCCGAACTGCTCTACCAAAGAAGAATAAGCAAAATCCGTATGATTTTCTGGCAAAAAATGCAGCTGTGATTGTGTTCCCAGCCCTAACCCCCTACCAATCAGCTTGCCTGATCCTACCGTGATTATAGCTTGAGTCATATTATACGAAGATCCTTGTCTGTCAACATGAGGACTGATAAAACTTAAAATTCTTGCTTTTTGATAATCTTTAAGAGTATATATCCCGATAGGCAGTGAGACTATAGTGATAATTGTCAAGAAAAGCAAGTATCTCTTGGGTATTGAAGAAAACAAAATCATCGTCATAAACACAACCGTATATACCATTGCACTTCCGAGATCGGGCTGCTTGAATATAATCAAAGTAGGAATAGCAAACAGCAGACAAAATTTGAAAAACGTACTGAGTGTCGGTTCTTTTCTTCTTACGGCAGATAACGCTTGCGCAAAATACAATATGAAAAAAATCTTAAAAAATTCAGAGGGTTGGAAGTTGAAAACATATAGGTCTATCCATCTTTTGGAACCCCTTGCTTCCAGTCCGACAATGTAAGTAATCGATAAAATAATTACAAATAAAATATAAAAATTCAAGGAATTTATCTTGAAAAATCTTATACCTACACGTCGGCCGACAAAATAAAGAAAAAGACCCACAACCATATACTCGATATAGTTCCAGACAAGATTATTATTTATGCCCAATAAATTGAAGAATCCAAAGACACACAAAAATAATGTTGGTAAAAGGAGGCCGATCATATAGTTCTATCTTATTATAATAAGGCGAATTCTTGACCGTATTCGATAGAATCGATAAGAACCGACTGCCTTATTATTTGCTCGAATTCTTTATACTCCGTCGGCAACCGCACTGCCACTTTTTGATCAGCGACGATATTGGCAGTTTTCCTCGCTGCCTGGATGCTTCTTATTAAATCACGAACCCTACCTTCAGCGGCCAAACTTGGAGTGATGTTAGTATCGAATACGACCTCAATGTTATCTCCGCCTGCGTTTAACACTACTTCCTTTACATTCAACTCTTCCTTTATCAGGTTAACGTATTGATAATTATAATTTTCGGCGAATTTACGTCCCCGAGGTAGTTTTATGTCCGCCATCGCTAACGGCTGTCTGAGTTTGATTTTAGACTCCTTACGCACTCTGTGGGCTATTTCTACAATTTCGCGGACAAACTGCATATCTGCTATCACCCTATCTTCTGATTTCAATTCAAGAAGTGGCCAACTGGCCATATGCACAGATTCTTCTCCTGTAAGATCTGTGTAGATCTCCTCTGTTATAAAGGGTAGGATTGGTGAAAGTATTATCGATAAATTGACTAGAATCTTAAACAAGGCTGTGTAGAATCCCCGTTTGTCTGCTTCATTTTTTGAATGTATAAATACCCGATTACGGCTTCGTCGTATAAACCAAGTAGACAGATCCTCAACGAATTTTTCGACAGCAGCCGAGGCATCGCGTGAACTATATGCATCAAGCGACTCTTCATATGCTTTCACAGTCGTATCAAGACGATTAATTATCCATATATCAAGAATATTTGTAAACTGCTCCACCGTGGCTTTACTATCAAATTTATCAAGTGCCGTGTATTCTTTATAGAACTTGTATATGTTCCATAGCATTAGATAAAACTTACGTCGTACTTCATCGGCTTTTTTATATCCGAACAGCATATTTTCAGCTGGATTTTCACGCGCAAACATCCATCGCATGACATCTACGCCGATTTTGTCGGCTCCTTCGTTGAATTCTATCGAGTTGCCCCAGCTTTTATGCATCGCTCGTCCATCTTCCCCAAGCAATGTTCCAAAACCGAGCACTCGCTTGAAGGGCGCTGAATCTTCCATAACCGTCGCTTCCGCAATTAGGGCATAAAACCAATTCTTAAATTGACCGGGGAAAGATTCGGTAATGAAATCTACCGGATACCATTTTTTCCACGTACTCTTGTCCTTGTTATATAAAGGCTCCTTGTTGTTGTCTGAAATCGTCGAAAAGGGCACTATACCCGCATCCAACCAAGGATTTCCGACATCCTCTATGCGACTTATGCTTAAACCACATTTTTTACAATTTATTTTTACTTCATCGACATATGGCTTGTGTGGGGTTTTTCCTTCAAACTGGTCCCACCCGGATACCGCCCTCTCCTTAAGCTCTTCCTTTGAACCGATAATCTCGAATATTCCACATTTTTTACATTCATAAATCGGCAAGGACAGCCCCCAATAGCGGTTTTTTTTACTGATGAGCCAGTCGTGCATATTGTTCAACCAGTCAAGCTCGCGATCCAAGCCGAATTCCGGCATCCATTTGATCTCTTTTGCGACCTTTATCATTCTCTCTCTGAGAGTTGAACTATCACCCTTTTTCGAGATAAGAGTGGGAAGGTCCATTGCGATATACCATTCATCAGCTACTTTCCATACAAGCTCGGTTTTACAGCGCCAGCAAGCCGGATAGCGGTGTTTGTAGCGATGGATATTAAATATCCAGTGTTCACCTTTCGATTCCCGTACTTTAAGGGCATCGAAAATAAGCTCCGGGTGCTTTTTTGCATTTTTTCCTGACAGAAATCCCATCGTATCGAGATAATCGGCATTGTCCGCAATTACCGGGATCATCGGCAGCCCAAGCTGTTTGCCAAGCTTGAAGTCCTCTATGCCGGCAGAAACGGCGGTATGGACCATTCCTGTGCCTTCCTCTGGACTAATAGGAAGAATCATCGGGTCCGTCGGAATAACTTCATGAAATTTTTTGTGCTTTATTACCTTTTTGACAGCGGGCAACTCATCGAATGGTCCTGAATATTTCAAGCCAACAAGTTTATTTCCCGCAACTTTCTGTAATTCTTTACCAAATTTATCGCCAACTACACGTTTGACCGCATCTGATGCCAACCATATTTTTCGACCGTCGACCAATTCCACTTGAGAATATTTTAGTTCAACATCGACTGCGACTGCGATATTTGCGGGTATAGTCCAGGGCGTCGTGGTCCAGATTAATAAATATTCATTCTCTCGATCGAGAATTGGCAAAAGCAAGTATATCGCCTCATGCACCAGTTCTTTATAGTCTTCCGTCAACATTTCATGCTGAGAAATCGCCGTCTCACACCTCGGACACCATGGTACGGATTCGCTTCCCTTATAAATCCAGCCGTTTTCGTGGCAAATTTTCAGAAACTTCCAGATCATGTAGTTATTATCATCACTCATCGTAAAATATGAATTATCCCAATCCATAAAATAGGCAAGTCTTTTGGACTGATCGGTTTGGATGGAGGAATATTTCATCACACGATCTTTGCAGAGCTGAACAAATTTGGCTATCGATGCTTTTTTATCGCCGGGAACCAAATTTTCGATATCTTTTTTCGACTTCAATTTCAGTTCTTTTTCAACTTCCACCTCGACCCAAAGCCCCTGACAGTCAAATCCATTTTGAAACCGCTGCTTGAAGCCCTTTAGATTGTGGTATTTTTGCCAAAGATCTTTATATGTGCGTCCCCATGCGTGATGGACACCCATGGGGTTATTAGCTGTGATCGGACCATCTTGAAAAGAATAATATTTTTTTGCCTTGCTGTTTTTTTTAAGATATTTTTTAATGATTCCCGAGTTATACCAATGCTTGAGCCATTTCTTTTCCATGGCAATAAAATCATGTGAAGGTTTATTTTGTTCTGTCATAGGGGTATTGTAAATGAAAATATGTAAAATCTCAACAATTCGGACTCATGCAGCACTACTTTTTTCTCATAAATGCAGGTATTTCCAAGGGGTCGTCTTCGATAAATTCGGTCTCATCAAAATCCTTCAGTTCGGGTTCGTTTTTTTGCTCGACGGTTGGTGCTGTTGATGCTGTGGAAACCGATGATTGCGTTTTCGGCTCTTCGATTATGGGGTTTTTTTTGAACTTGAAAAGCTGTACTCTAGCCTCATCGTAGCGCGTGGCGATCAGAGTAATTCTAATTTCATCTGACATCGATTCGTCAATTGCGGCTCCGAATATTATATCGGCGTTTGGATCGGCTGCTTTTGTGATGAGTGATGCTGCCTCATCGATTTCTGCCATGGACAGATCGCGTCCTCCAATTACATTAAATAAAATTCCTCTGGCGCCCTCTATTGTGGCATCGAGTAACGGAGATGAAATTGCTTGCTTAATTGCTGTTATAGCGCGCTTATCACCCGATCCGACTCCGATACCCATAATTGCGGTTCCGGAATTACTCATAACCGTACGTACATCGGCAAAGTCAACATTAATAAGTCCTGGGAGAATTATAAGTTCGGCAATCCCTTTAACTCCCTGGTGAAGGACAGAGTCGATTTTCTTAAAAGCTTCAAGGACAGGCGTTTTTTTGTCTATAACCTGAAGAATGCGCTGATTTGGCACAATTATTAGCGTATCCACCTTTTCCTTTAACTGGGAAATACCATCCTCGGCGCTCATACGACGCTTTGCCCCTTCAAATTCAAAAGGTTTTGTGACAACCGCAACTGTAAGCGCACCCGTATTTTTGGCTACTTCAGCGACTATCGGAGCTGCCCCTGTGCCAGTACCACCGCCTTCACCCGCAGTTATAAAAATCATGTCTGCTCCTGTTATTTCTTCTTTGATTTTATCTTTGGATTCCTCAGCAGCCATTCTTCCCACTTCCGGATCACCACCGGAACCAAGCCCTTTTGTAAGCTTCTCGCCTATTTGTATTTTCGTGTCTGCCTTATTATGAAGTAATGCCTGAGCATCTGTATTTATGGCCACAAACTCAACTCCAGGAATTCCACCTTCCGTAATCATGGAAGATATGGCGTTTCCGCCTCCTCCTCCAACGCCAATAACTTTAATCTTGGCCGCCTGGCCAGCATGTGGCTTAATCAGCATGGATTTGACTTTAAGGAATAAACTGTTTCAAGAAACTTTTTATCGAATCTACCGGATTTCCCATATTAACTCCCCGGAACATTTTATTAAAATTTTTCGTTACCGGCTGATGCGATTCGGGAACTTCTTCACGAGCATATAATACCAAACCTATGGTAGCTGCGTATTGCGGATCTAAAATTTCATCAACAAGTCCTGTTGCTTTATCCGGCACGCCAACTCTGATCGGTAGACCAACGATCTTTTTTCCCATTTCAATCATCCCAACCGTATGTGCGCCACCACCGGTAATCACCAATCCTGAAGGAATCTGTTTTGCAAATCCGCTTTTTTCGATAGCTTCAGCCGCATATTTATATATCTCCTCTAGCCTGGGACCAATTATACCATCTAAGACAGTTTTAACCGATATCGGCTCTATTTGCTCGGGAATTCCGATTTCTGCTGTATTCAAATTCTCGCTGTGTCTGGTTTTGAGGTCTCCTTGCATTTTATAGCGATTGCTCAGATGTAATTTTATTTTTTCTGCCGATTGCAAAGAAACTCTGAGTCCGACCGCGATGTCGTTTGTTATATGTTTAGCGCCGACTGGCAAAGAAACCGAGTGCGATAGCGCTCCCTCGACATACATACACATATCAACCTTGCCACCTCCAATATCTATAACGGCAACACCTAAATCTTTTTCAGTGTCCGTAAGAACAGCCTCAGCCGCGGATAAACCGGAAAAAATTTCACCAACAGGTTCTATTCCTAAATCTGATATACAGCGCTCTATGTTTTTCAGATTAGTTGTCGAAGCGGTAATGATATGCGTATCGATTTCAAGTCTTACCCCGGTCATGCCAACCGGATTGCGTATACCGGCTTGTCCGTCAACGCTGTATTCACGTGGGGATACCTCAATTATTTGTCTAGTCGTGGAAAGTGAAATCGCCCGAGCCGCTTCGATAACCCTCACAACATCTTCCCGCGCTATTTCACCCTGAGGATTGGAAACTGCCACCACTCCATGCGAGTTTAAGGAAGAAATATGGGGACCTCCAACCGATACGTATGCAGTTGTGATCTTGTGCCCCGCCATTCTTTCCGCTTTTTCCACACTCTCCTCGACGGCTGTTGTCACTTGATCAATATCGACTATAAGACCTTTCTTGACACCCTTTGATTGTGTAGCATTGAAACCGATGATTCGTATTTCATCGTGTTCTTTTGACTCGAGAGCAACGACAGTCGCGATTTTGGAGCTCCCTATATCGATCCCGCATATAATTTTTTCCGACATAAAAATTTTTTAACATGAATTACTGAAGTTTGAGTACAGGTTTATCAAACCGCAAATCAAGCGATACATATTCCCGACCTTCGAACTTCAGTTTTGTAATAATCGTTTTAATTTCGTACTTTTGGGCATCCGTACTCTTCTTCGTTGAAAATATGAACCTCTTATCACTAGAATTTAATACTATCATATCATTTCCGCCAATATCAACCGTATCAACGGAAAGGCCTATGCTGGGCAAGTAGCTCGCAAGATCCATCGCTTTGATCAAATCGCTGTGCTCGATTGCGTCTCCCACCTGATCTTGATGATAGTTAAGTTTCTGATAATAATTGATTATAGGCAGGTTGAGGGAATTAGAATTTTTGACTTTTTTGACGATAACAGACTCTTCACTAAGGGCAAAATATCCTTCATTGACTGTAAGAAGCGCGACAGATCGATATGGTACAGCTGCCACCTCAATAGTAGCAGGATATCTCTTTCTGACTGCTGCGGTTTTCACCAGCGGATTAGTTTTTATAATAAGTGATGCTAAATCCTCTTCAGAACTATAAATAGTACTACGGCCATAAAGCGTTTCCAAAAAGTACTTATTACCTCCATCTGCCGCTTCGGTGACTATTATGGTTTTTATCCTAAATTGACGATCAACAACGACATAGACAACCGCAACTATAATTCCAACAAATATTAGTATTAGGTAAATAAAGCCGCGCCTACTTATTTTTGTATATATTCTTGGTAAAACATCTTTTAGCATTATTTATCAGAATAATAAGATTTCAAAATTATATTAACAGTGTCACGTTTATAATATTCCTCGAGATTTTTAAAATTGTCATGATATGTATGTATGTTATCCATCATATGAAAAACTGAACTCAATAAATTCTCGTGTGAATCATCCTGACTAAACAGAATGCCCGACCCGGAATCCTGAAAAATCTCCGCATGCCTCTCCTGTTCACCATGAGCCGACCAGGGAAGCGGAATAAGAATGGCCGGCTTTTTCAAGGCTACCAATTCAAAAAAAGTATTGGCGCCTGAACGGCCTATTACCATATCTGATATTGAATAAACATATCCAATCTCTTCAGTATGGAAATGTTGTTTAATGAAATATCTCTGTTTAAGTTTTGCAGGTAGTGAATCGCGGAGCTTAGAAATTCGGCTGTAATCATCAAATTCCTCAACATTTCCAACCTGGTGTATTATTATGTACTTCTCAAGAAGCTTACCAATTATCGACTCGATAAGCACATTCACGCTGTGAGATCCAAGAGAGCCGCCGGTTATATAAATGACAGGGCTGCTTTTATTAATCTGAAAAGGCTTATCTATAACATGAAAAATTTGATTTCGAATGGGGTTACCTGTGACCACTGTTTTTTCCTTTTTGAAATATTCTCTTGCTTCAGGAAATGCTAAAAATATTTCTGTTGCAAACTGCCCGACTAATTGATTGGCTATACCTGGTCTCACTGTCTGCTCATGCGCATAGACTGGGATTCTGAGGCACCAAGCCGCAAATGCGATCGGTAAACCGACATAACTTCCGAAAGTAAGAACTGCCTCGGGACGCTCATCTTTAATTATTCTGAAGGCTTTTATGAATCCTATGATTAGTTTTTTGATAGATTCCCCTATGCGTCCAGCCTGTAAATCTATAAATTTTATATTTCTCTTGTTAATTTCTTGAGCTTCAAAAGTGAGGTTTTTCTCGGAAGAATTGGCGAATTTTCGACCGACAAAAATAACATCTATCTTTTTATCGGTTGAGTTGATGATGGCGTCAATAACAGCTAAAGCGGGACTAATATGGCCGCCCGTGATAAGAAGTTTCATAAATTGATTTTAACATATCAATTTTCCAGTATTGCAGAAGCGCTCCTTACAGCGGAATTTCTTGAGATCCGGTCAGCAACCCTTGGTTCATCTCCTACAGGCACATCACATTCATAGGTTGGAAATTCATCGATTAACTCATGTGTACATCTGATCGCACCATTCGCCTGTAGGATTTCGTCAGATACCTCATCAGGAACACGTTGCTGAAAGACTACCCGCACCCGTCCTGGCACATAATTTTTTGGAATAAACCACGTTGCCATGGTCCATATCAACCAGATAATCGTAATAGCCAAGGCAACATACCAGTATCTATTATCGATGACCGCAGACTTTGCCGGAAAATCAGATTTGACTCTTTTTAAAGTGCCATTTGGATCGTGGGACAGGTCGGCTAAGTAAAGCGACATATCATCGATATTTTTCTGATTTACCCCAAAATCTAAAAATTGACCCATCAGCGATCTTGACTTTAAAAACACTTTATGCCGATCCTCTTCAAAAAAGAGTGTGAGATTAACCTCCTGCACTCCCCTTGGGACAATACCCCATTTACCGACTTGAAAAATATATATTGTTTTTTCTTGGGATGATTCTTTGTGCAAAAGCGACCAGCTATGCAAACGGGCGAAGTATGCGATATGTGAATCCAAGATGTCTGCAGGCAGCTTATCTGTTAGGGTTATCTCGACATCGCTTTGCTTACTGACTCCCATAATCTGCATCAGATAACCGACAGCAGGAAAAACCACCATAAGCACAATAAGCGTTATTAACATATTATTTTTTTATTTGACGAGCGATGTTTATTGCGATTCCCGCCATCATAAATGATGTTAACATATGTGAGCCTCCATATGAAATGAAAGATAATGGCACGCCGGTAAGCGGCAACAAATTGACCATTCCGGACAAATTTACGACCATTTGGATGGCAAAAAAAGCAAATATACCACCTGCCAAGAGCTGTCCAAATCGATCTTGGGTGTCGCGGGCTACTTTATATATTGTATAAAGAAAGAAAAAGAGGGCAAACAGTAATAAAACCGACCCGACATATCCTATTTCCTCGCCTATAATCGCAAAAATCGAGTCCGTGTGCGCCTCCGGTAAAAAAAGATACTTCTGCCTGGAAGCGCCGAATCCACGTCCAAATATGCCACCTGAAGATAACGATATTAAAATTTGACTTATATGATATGTTATTCCAAGAGGATCCAGATCCGGATCAAAAAAAGCCATTATTCTTCTGAATCTATATGGCGATGTTTTCGCCAAGAAATAAAATCCACCGAATGCAGCCGGCAGAAAAAAAAGTAAAAAATGAAGGTCGTAACCGGCCAAAAAATATATGGAAATACCTACCGAAAAAATAATAATTGCCGTACCCATGTCTGGCTGCAGGACAATAAGCCCCATCAGTAAACCCATCAGTAGTACGAATGAAAAAAACCGCTTTTTTTCCGGTTTGAGAAACCATGATGAAAGGTAAATCACGGTTGCAACTTTGGCAAATTCAGTAGGCTGAAGCCGAAAAAAACCCAAATCAATCCAACGACGCGCTCCGCCAGCACTGTGTCCGAAGCCGGGCAACAGTACAATAAACAATAGTCCGATGGCGACCGACATCAGGATTATGGATAAAGAATACAGTTTACGATAGTTGAAAAAAGAAAAAAAAATCATGGCGCAAATTCCAACAAACAGCCAAACTGTTTGCCTTTTCAAATACATAAAACTGTCACCCGACTCGGTAAAACTCCTGACCGATGACGCTTCAAAAACAAAAAATAAACCAAACACCGAAATAAGAATCGGCATGAATACCAGCCAGCGGTATCTGCCGGAAGATTTTATTTGAAGTTGTTTTGTTTTTCTGGGTCTCATCATTTCTCGGATAACTTCTGAACCCAATATTTAAACTGGTCACCCTTTTCTTCAAAGTTTTTCCACAAACTGTAACTTGGAGAGGCACAAGACAGAAGACATACCGAACCCTGGACACCGTTTTCGAAGGCAGCTTTCACGGCCGATTCCATCGTGACACACCTAATTATTTTTGGTTTATAAACTAGATCTTTTAGTTTATTCAGTGCTTCCAATATTGCTTGGCCGGAATCGGGAAAAAGCACAATTACGGAAATTTTTTTTTCAGCAAGTACCTTTGCCAATTGTTCAAAACGGTATCCTCGATCCTGACCACCCAAAAAAATTACACTAATATTATCGAGTGATTTTATCGCTTCGATCGTGGACTCGGGCGTTGTCGATATAGCATCATCATAGAATTTTATCCCAGAGTAATCGCCGATGTATTCAAGCCGATGCGGCAGTGGTTTAAAACTAGAAAGAGATTGTAATATGTCATTTTCTGATACATCAAGCAGTCTTGCGACTGTTGCTGCTCCGCGGACATTCTGGAGGTTATGATCTCCTATCAGCGAGACCGACGATGAGGTAATTTTTGGCCAAGCATCGAAAGGTACAGGCACAGCGTGTGTTTGCCTTGTCCACTGCTCAAGCAGTTCAAATTTCTGATTGTAGACATAATAATTGCTTGGCTTTGAATATTTAATAATATTGAGCTTTGCCGCATAATAATTTTCCAAACCGCCATGGAAAGTCATATGTTCAGGGAAAATACTCGTCACTACACTTATATCTGGAGAGTATTTCAGGTCGCACAATTGGTAACTTGACAGTTCGCAAACATAAATATCATTGTTTTGGTCATTATCAATTAATGCCGAGAGCATCGGATAACCGATATTTCCGACCAGTTTCGTCTTTCTGCCGGAATGGTTAAGTATATGGCTTATAAGCGAGGCAGTCGTGCTTTTGCCTTTTGATCCGGTCACTCCAATGATTGTTTTATTACCTACAACTGCGGAAAAAAACAAATTGGTAGCCGTAGTTGTCGGGATGGTAATTTTATCTGGCCTGACTCCTGGGGATCTTATAGCAATGTCGAATTTATTTTGGAACTTAAGGTAATCGTCGCCGTCGTTTTGGTCAGTGACTGTAATATCAGGATTATCTATTTTTACACGAAGATATTTTTCGACAGAGAGTCCTTCTCGACCATATCCGACTATAAGAATTTTTTTTCCTTTTAGCTTCTCGATTTGCATACAGTAATCAAATTAAAGGTTTAATCGGCAGCGGATTCATGATTGTTTTTTCGAGTGCAGCAAAGTCTGGGTTGCCGGATAAAATTTCCTTCTTAAAAATTTCCATAGCGGGAGTCCCTGCATATCCGCCATTATTATATGCTCGAAACATCGCAACCTTAACCTCATCAGGTGTACCTACACAGTCAAACGGCTTTACGCCTTCAATTCCAAGTAACTGTCGAAAGATGCCGCTCATTTTTGTATCCGCATACATATCGCCACCGAATATTTTTATAATTTTTTCCTTAGATAAAAAAGCTGCCATACAAATAAATACGAACGCACATTTGGCGCACTTAAGACACCATTTTCTTTCTGATCTCCCACCTCGAACGGACACACTATTACAGCTTGAAAAAACATTAAAATACTGTGGGTATTGAGTAAACATCTCAACTATTTTCAACTCCGAGTATTGACGCAGAATTGATCCATATCTAATCGTGGGAGTCATGAATTCTTTGGAATAGTCACGGAACATCTGCTCAAATTCCGACGATTTACTCCATTGATGATTAATCTCCTCACCCAGGAATTTCAGATTGCCGTAATCCGCACTGCGTTCATTACCTGTAAAAACATAAGAATATCCGTAGAGAGCTCCAATTAGCACTCCAAGAAAGGCGTATAAGGCAGATACAGGAACATGCCCTCCCATCGCCCGTCCTTGCTTTTCCAAAGAAATAAGCTGCGGATCGATTACTCTCTCAACTCTAATATAATCTATACCCGCAATACGTGCGATCTCCTCCTCCGCTCCATGCCTACCATCGGTTGACACAAAAAATCCCATGACTTCAATTTTTTTTTGTTTAAGAATCTCAATTGCAAGCGCCGAATCCTTCCCGCCGCCTATACCTATAAGTGCACGTTTTTTTATACCGGAAAAATTTTTTCCGCTGAAACCCGATTTGAGAGCAACTGATGGAAATATCCTTAAATTACGGAAATCAACTGAGTTTTTATAAAAAAATTCACCGAGTCCTTTTCTATACAACGTATCCCAAAAATTTGCTTGCTTCGGGTTAAGTTCATAGTTGTCTATGCGAATATTTCTTAAACAGTGCATTTTCCAATAACTGACACCTAGTACTAGGTGCAGATTGAGAAGCAATATTTCAAAAAGCTCCCCGTCGATAGTTCTTCCTTTTTCAAACTCACGGGGTAAAAATAATTTTTCCTTAAAAAACATCCGCTCGCCGTTCACAGACACAGCATATTCAAATATCATGGTTCTTGAAGGACCATGGTAAGAAAAACCCGAAAAATTAAATGTATTTTCAGAAGCCATCATCGATAGTATAACTTATTTCAGCAAAGCGATTGCCAATCCGATCACTCCAAAAACTATGGATAGTATCCAGAACCTCATCACTATTTTGGGCTCCTGCCATCCTTTCATCTGCAGTAGTAAATGAAGTGGAGCTACCGGAAACAATTTTTTCTTGAAATACCTCTTGCTTAAAAGTTGGAGTAAAGAACTCGCAATCTCGATTACAAAAATCCCGCCTATTATGATAAGTGAAAACGGTTTACCAAGTATTAAGCCTATAACGGCAAAAGTCGCTCCGAAAGACAAAGCCCCCGTATCACCCAAAAAAATACGCGATGGGTATATATTAAAATATAAAAATGCCATTATACCTCCGATCCAAATTGCAATAAAAAGCGCCATGGGCACATCGAGTATCGAATGAGCCACTACCCAAAAGGTAAGTAGGGCAAAAAGCAGCACACCTGAGGATAAACCATCGAGTCCGTCGGTAATATTTACCGCATTGGCGAATGCGACTATGACAAAAGTAGAAAAGAAAACATACAAAAAAGACACTTGAAAAAGCCCGTAAAAAGGAATATTAATAAAATCAATATTAAGATCAAAATAAAGCCAGATCGAAATTATGAACGCAAGTATCAATTCTATGATAAGTTTGTGCCTCAACCTTAAGCCGAAAAATTTTTTTTCCTTCCAGAAAAAAATTTTATTTAAATCGTCATATGCTCCCAGAAAAGCGAAACTTATGAATGTAAATAGTATTATCTTTATTTCTGCAATAATGGAGGGGTAATTTGACGTGATGGAACGATTAAATATTACAAACAAGAATAGGAAATAAACAAATAAAAATGTTGTCAGCGCTACTATGAGGATTCCTCCACCTACAGGAGTGCCTTTTTTGTGCTTATGAAACATATCAAAAATAGGAGTAGGCATATTAAACGCATCCAGAGTTTTCTGGAATGGCCGCTGAAGCTTCATTTTGTAAAGAAAATTTATGAAGGGCACGATCAAGGCAAAGTGGATGACAAACGAAATTATCGTAGCAAATAAATATATAGACATATTTAAGGCATCGCTAAGCTTAATAGCTTTGGAACGAAAATGATAATGGCGATAGTCAGCGATCCGACCGAAAACAATAGCATTGCACCAGCAGCGACATCTTTGGCAACCTTCAGATCCTGCCTCCATTTTGTATCGATGGCATCTGTAGCTTCTTCTATTGAGGTGTTTATCATTTCGATTGCCAGTCCAAAAAAAACTAATAACATTATTATTAAAAATTCAAAATAACTTATACCAAGGATTACACTTAAAAAAACAGCCATTACTGACAATACCAGATGTATCCGAAAGTGCCTTTCGGTTTTAATTACCCAGGAAAGACCCTCGAGTGCATTCTTGAATGAAGCGGCGTGATGGCGTATCATATGTTTTCATTTTACTACCTGCTTTCCACAAAAACATGAGAATTCACACTTTTCCAAACACCCGATTGACTAATATTTCTGCCACCTTAGGAGAATCGTGCCTTAGAATACTTCTTGTCAGTTCGTCCGCGGATGATTTTTGAACCTGTGTACGGTCAACGAGATCTTCGCGGATTACAGTACCAAGATATTTTTTATTATCCAGATCATCTTCCACGCTATGTTCTCCATGTGAACTATACCATGAAGTGATATTCTCGGGGATTTTCCCATTGTTTATGAGTACTACATCTGGCAAACGGCCTAAATAGTGACCAATATCCTCTATATGATCCATGGCGCTGTAATCCGTTGTCTGCCCACTTTTTGTCACCATGTTCATGATGTATACGATTGTCGCTTTACTGTCGCGGATCTTGGATCTTAAATCATCCACGATCAATACAGGAACTATACTTGTATACAAGTCTCCCGGACCAACGATTATATAATCAGACTCCTCGATTCTGTTTACCGCCTTTGGATTAGGCTCGACGAGAGGTTCAAGAAATGCTTTAACTATCCTGCTTTTTTCGTTATTACCTTCATCGATATGGGTTTCACCTTTAATAACTTTTCCGGATTCATAACGCACGCAAAGATCTGCCTTTCCGAATGTCACCGGCATCACATGGCCTTTGGTTTTCAGAACGTAACTGACAGTTTCAATCGCCTCGTCATAATTTTTTGAGACTTTTTCAAGAGCAGATATAAGTATATTGCCGAAATTATGTCCTTTAAGATCACCGTTCTCGAACCGGTATAAAAATAGTTCCCGCCAAAGCCCAGTCGCTTCGGAAAGCGCTACAAGACATTGCCGCAAATCTCCCGGTGGCAACACTCCAAGCTGATCGCGTAGCCTACCTGTTGAGCCGCCGGAATCCATCATCGTGACAATAGCCGCCAGATCAAGATTATAAGATTTAAGACCTGATAGAACCACGAATGTACCGGTACCTCCTCCGATAACAGTGATTTTTTTCATAAAATGTATTATACAACACTAATACTCGCTAAACTTCAGATATGTCGCCACCAACAGATTTTATCTTGCCGACAAAATCCTCATACCCTCTTTTGATATTCGATACTCCGGTAACTACCGATTCGCCATTTACACATAAGGCCGCAATGGCAAGGGTCGCTCCTGCTCTCAAATCGGAGATAGTCACGACACCATTATGCAACTTGACTCCGCCGTTTATGCGTATCGCCTGCCGATATGTGTTTTGAGAATTATAGTTAAAATGATAGTAACTTTTCGGATCCTCCACATCAACATCTACATAGTCTATCGATGCCCCAAGCTTGCAGAGCTCCTCAACGTAACTAAACCTATTTTCAAACAGCCGCTCATGGATAATGGAGTGACCGTTAGATTGAGTCATTAAGATCGCCCATAGAGGCTGCCAATCAGTCATGAAACCCGGGTAGGGCTCTGTTGTTATGTCGATCGACTTTAACACACCTTTATAATAAAATTTCCAGACATCTCCCGATATTTGCTCCACTCCCGCCCCGGATTCACGGACTTTATCAATGAAGGCTTTAATATAAGTTTCATTGATGTGTGAAACGGTAATCTCACCTTTTGTAGCCAGTGCGAGTGCCGCGAATGTGATAGCCTCATTACGATCTGATGCAATTGTGAAGGGATTTTTTTGGATTAGTTGTGTTTTTTTTATGATAATTTGCCGACCTGACCTCTTTATATCCGCGCCGGATTCGTTAAGAAATGTTATTAAGTTGTCTATTTCCGGTTCTAATGCCGCATTTTCGATTATCGTACCTTTCTCAGACAATAATCCGGTCAATATGAGCAGCTCGGTTCCGGTATGAGAGGGTTTGGCAAACTCATATTTCCCGCCAACAGGTTTGTTTAAGACGGCCTTGTAGTATCCTGTCGCAGATTCATACTGCACATCTATGCCCAGCGATCTCATGCCCTCAACTATGCGGTCGATAGATCTGGCACCCAGACGACAACCGCCCGGATTCGGAATATACGCTTCTCCAAATTTATGCAAAAGCGGAGCAAATAACATAAAAGAGACTCGAATTTTTGACCCATGGAGCAGATCGACTTTATTAATGTTTATACTGCGTCCGTCAACTTTAACAACATTATTTTTTTCAATCTCCACCTTGCCGCCTAGTAATTTTATGAGGTGAATAAGTTCGAGAACATCATCGATCGCCGGGATGTTTCTTAACTCAACCGGAGAATCGAACATGAGAGCTGCGATTAAGGTCTTAAGAGCGATATTTTTCGAACCTGACAACTTTATTTGACCGTGAAGCGGTTTGCCGCCTCGTATTATGTATGAATTTTCCATATTTATCTGACAATAACTTCCTCTACCAGATCAATTCCGTATTTGTCGAGAATACGTTTTTTAATTATACCTGCTAATTTTATTAAATCCGCCGGACTCCCTTTTCCGGTATTCACGATAAAGTTGGCGTGTTTATCCGAAACTGTGAAGGCTCCAACAGTCAGTCCCTTAAGACCCGCCGAGTCTATAAGGTATCCGGCTGAGGTTGTTTTTAAGCCCAGTTTTTCAGATATTTCCGGACTTAAGTTCTTAAAATAACACCCGCTTGTTGCTACACCAATCGGCTGCGTTTTCTTTCTATACTCGAGACTTTCCTGAGCCCGCTTCTTTATTATGATCGGATCGGACTTCTTCAGACGAAATTCTGCCCATACCAGCACATCACCCGAATCCTGCAAAAAACTGTATCCGTATTCAAAACGGAAGTACTCGTGATCGACTTTTTTCAATACACCGTCATTACCGATAAGCATAGCGTGGGTTAGATTGTCGCCGAAATAATTTTTCGGATTTGTCCACTTGGAGTTCATGACTATGGCGCCGCCGATGGTGCCGGGCAGGCCGAAATGATATTCTAACCCCTGGTAACCATGCCGTATACAAAAGTCAATTACACTTCCGACTATCGCCCCTGATCCAATTTTAACAACCACCTCATCTTCTGTTTCCGAAACTATGTTGATATCTGATAACCTATTCCTTATAACAAGACCCTCGTATCGACTTTTCCCGAAAACAACATTTGAACCGCCTCCCAATATCGTCCAGGGAATATTTCCATCGTGTGCAAATTTTATCGCACTAACCAGTTCAGACTCAGATAGCGCATCGATAAAAAATCTTGCGACACATTCCGTGCGCATTGTTGTGTATGCCGATATATTAATATTTTCTTTGACGGCTAGTTTCATTTTGAATTAAATTTCGATTCGAGAAGCTCAATGACATCTTCCTTCAACTTATAAACATCACCTGCGCCCATTGTAAAAATAATATCTCCTCGTCTCAACTGCGAATCCAATTTGTTTATCAAATCTCGCTTTGAAGAATATGCCAGCGTACTGCTGCCGGCTTTAGCTGCGATTTGGATCGATGTGATAGCGCCTTCACTCTGATTTTCTCTTGCCGAGGCAAATATTGGTGATAAAAAAACCAGATCCGACTCACGAAAAGCCTGTATGAATTCATTTTCGAGCGACTGCGTGCGTGAATAGGTATGCGGTTGAAAGATAATTACGATGCGCTTATTCGGAAAGCGCGCTTTTGCGGTGGCTATGGTGGCTTTAATTTCTGATGGGTGGTGTGCGTAATCATCAAAAAGATAACATTCACCGACTTTTTTTACAAACTCGAAACGCCTTTTTGCGCCCGTAAAATCGGCGATCGCGCCTCTAATTTCTTCAGAACTATAGCCTAAATTAAGAAGCGTAAGAATAACAGCCGCAGTATTTGCCACATGTCCACCTCCGAAAAGTTTTATACCGAATTCACCTAACGGTTTGCCTCTATATTCCAGCGACATTAAAGTTGAACTTTCACTTATCCCAAATGATATTATTTGAAGGTCTGCAGTTTTTGAAAAACCATAGGTTTCATAATACTTCTTAGGATAAGATCCCGACAAAGACATTATATGAGGATCGTCGGCATTAAGAATTAATTTACCTTCATTACCTTCTGTAGCAATTTTTCTGAAAAATTTGTCAAAGGTATTCTTAGTATCCTCAATATTTTCATATACATCAGGATGGTCAAAATCAATATTGGTGGCTACAATAAATTTCGGCTCCAGCATTAAGAATTTTGCCCGCTTGTCACGCGGTGGATCTATCGCATATTCATCAGCCTCAACGACAAAGAATGGCTTAGCGCAATAATCACCGCCACTTACCCCGGAAAAAGACGACGTGCCGACCATATAACTTGGTTGTGCTCCGAGCCGACTCAATGCATGGGTGATGAAGGCGGAAGTGGTGGTTTTGCCATGCGTACCGCATACGGCAATCGACTTTACAAACTGTTTTAATATTAGAGCGATGAGTTCCGATTGATGCATTACAGGAATTTTATTGTTCAGCGCCCACATAACCTGCTGATTTTTCTGACCGCCATGCGCTGCCGAATAAACTAAAACTTTAGTATCGGTCGGAATTACGCTTGTGTCGAACGAGTTAAATACATGTATAGAATTATCGGCAAGCGTTTTATCGGTTATGAATACTTCCTCGGTGTCAGACCCGACGACTTTCACGCCCATTTTTTGAAGAATAACTGCCAAATTAGCCATTGCGGCACCTTTTATACCCACGAAAAAAACCGTGCCGACTGGGTTAAATATTTCCATTTACATTGATTATATCAAATCAGAGTGATCTCAATATAAAATGGAGCATATGCCGGCCACGATCTCCACGCCTGTATGAGTAATATTTATCGTGCTGACACGAGGTGCAGCTCACATGACAACCTATATTGTCGGCGGATACTCCGGAGTCTGTTAATTGCAACCAGATAAGCTGCCTTAAATCCAGCCGCACTTTAGCATCATAAACCGGAAAAATCCGCTCCCTGTAATTTGGATAACGCCGACATATCTGATCGTACCTATCTCCGTAGATGGGGTAACAGCATGGACCAATCGATGGACCAATATGTGCCTTCAACTTTTTTAAGTTAGACTTATGTTTAAAGAACTCCATAATCATCTTATCGATTATATTCTCATAACTTCCCCGCCATCCGCTATGAACAATTCCGGCAATGCCCTGTTCGGAATCATAGAGCATTACAGGTACGCAATCCGCTGTTTTCACAGCCAAAACTATGTTAGGCAAAGCAGTTATGATACCGTCGAAACCGGACAAATCAGTTTCTGAATCTGACAATTTACTGATAGTTAAGATTTCTACGGAGTGTGTTTGCTTGGCGCTTATTAATCTCAGAAAACCATATCCTTTAGATCTTAATTCCCGCTCGATTTTATCTGGAGTATCGGTAAATTTATCTCCAAAGCCGAATACGAAATTACCATCTATATATATTCCGCTCATAAATTATATTTTGCAGATAGAGCTTTCTTAACTGCCCGCTGCTCATCCCAGGGGTATTCTTTTGCACCGCGGCAGAGGCTTTTTTCGTGTCCTTTTCCCGTATAAATAATCACATCTCCCGGTCTGGAAATCTCAACCGACTTCATTACCGCATCTTCTCGGTTTATGATGACTGTGAATTTTTTAGTCTCTGAACCGAAAGATGTTGGCGCAACATTCGTAAAACCGTGTTTTTCGAGCCCTTCCGCGATTTCTTTACATATTGTTTCCGGATTTTCATCTCGATAGTCTTCTTCTGTAATAATAACCATGTCAGCCGACTTCCCGCTTGCCTCACCCATGATTGGCCGCTTGCTTTCATCACGCCGCCCAGCCGATCCGAAAACATGGATCAGTCGCCCACCATCTTTCACGTATTCTTTTTTTACAAAAGGGAGAATCTTTTCAATCGAGTTTGGAGTATGAGCAAAATCCACGATAGCTGTTAAAGGCTTAGTGAGCAGAACTTCAATCCGACCGGATGGAAGCTTAAATGTTTTCATGGCGGAAAAAATATCTTCATCTGCGAGCCCGAGCTCGCGACAAACGGCGTAGGCGGCAAGGTAGTTGTAAATGTTAAAATCCGGCAGCGTGGCATTTATAATTTTATCGATTGGATTATTATAGTCGGCTTTTATTTTCAGTGCGTATGTTTTAATCTTTCCGGGAACAAGTTTTCTTAACAACTCATAAGACGCATCGTCGCTATTTGTGATCGCGATTTTCGCTGCACGAAGCAGTCTTGATTTCACCTCTGCGTATGACTCATACGTCTTGTGATAGTCGAGATGTTCCCGAGTCACATTGGTGAGCACGCCGACTTCATAAGCTATCCCCCACACTCTATATTGGTCTAGCCCGTGTGAAGTAGTCTCGAGCACAAAAAATTCATCACCATTATCTGCGGATTTTTTGAGATAAGATTGAACATCGGCCGCGCTTGGAGAGGTAACATGAAATCCGGTATCGTATTCAACACCTCCTATTTTTGCGTAAACACTCGATACCATCGACGCTTTTTTCCCTGATGATATAAGGATGTGATAAATCAGCGAGGTGGTGGTGGTTTTTCCGTCGGTACCCGTGACTCCGATAACCCTTAATCTTCTGCTGGGAAATCCGCTAATTACGTTCGCAAAAACTGCCTGTCCAAGATGATAATAATTTTTCAATGTCTGGATCATATAGTATTATAATAGATGTATGACTACTAACACACTTTTAGTAATAATCATAATACTTCTTTTGATAGGCAATATAAATATTCCTCTGGCTCATGTCCCGATCATACATCTTTTTCGAGGCTCATTAAGCATATTCGACATTCTGGTAATGATATTTCTTGTGTGGGTAGCCGGAAAACTGGGCAGCCCGTTCAGAGAAATCATTGCGCTAATAATTGTGCTGTGGTTACTTTCGGCACTCGGAGTCTTTATTTTCATAGGCTGGTTTTCCAACATACTTCTTCTCGTGTTGATAGTAATCTTGCTCTTTTCCTTTTTTTAAGCAAGCGTTAATTGAAAGTCATATGGTATTTAACCGAATATCGACGACTTGCTGAGACACTTGTCAAAGTCTCTGATGATCTTGCAGCTAGCTGATCATGTCTGACAGAAAAAAATGTAAAAAAAAATCATTATTTAAATACTGCTGACCCACCAGTATACAGAGTTCGAATTTGATTCTCTGTTAGACTATATAAGTAAACTCTTAAATCATCCATATCTGCGGCGATATATGTATTGCCCGAAGACAAGGCCATAATAAAATCTTCCGAGTTTGCAAGTGTTCCCGATGTAGCAGCAGCGCTACATTTTTTTTTGCCATTTATATATGTAGAAATCGTGCTTGCGTTACGCATAACCGTGATGAAATTCCAATTTCCGTCCGTTACATCTGTGTTAGTATCGCAGTCGTATTCTCCAACGCCGTCGTCTATTTGAAAAACCATATCATCATTGGTGCCGTGCTCATATACGTAATACCCAATATCTGCACCCGTCCTTTTTCTCAAAATCAATCCCGTACCGGTAGATTTAATCCATAATGTAATGGTAAAGTCTTGATTCGCACCGAAATCAAGCATGCCGTTGGACGGGTCAGTAATGGTGAAACTGTCATCTACCCCATCAAAATCGATGGACGAGTTAAATTTTCCCGTAACTCCGTTAGCCCAAGCTTCTGATGCGTCGCCGGAGCAAGTGCCAGCAGCGTCGTTTGTACCTGTGGCACCAATCGTGAGTGTGCCAGTGTTGCCAGCTGGTGTACCATTTCCATCTTTAACACTATTGTATACAGTTGTTCCGGAGCATTCATCGAATTTATACCAAGCTATCGGGCCGCCCTTATTGTACTCCCATGCAATTTGGGCCGGGGTGCGGACATAATTATAAACACGGGCCATATCTATATAACCATCAAATGCAGCAGTACTTGGTACATTTGTTTCCGCTCCAATATTAAAATCACCAGGCGCGCCTGTACCGTCAGTGGGGTCGTTTGCTGCCAGATATGTAACACCTACACCAAGCGGGGCGCCATTTATATAAAATTTGACGGTCCGATTTGTCGTATCTCTTGTTGCAGCGACATTTATCCATTGATTGGTACCATTAACCGCCACAGTGGAGTTGACTGTATATGTGAGATCGGATCCGTACCCCCATGCCATTCTTAGAATATTGTCAGTATCATTTAAGTAGAGCTGATAACTCTTATTTGACGCACTGCCTCCGGTATCTCCATCTTTATGAATAATGACATCATCCGTGGTGGTACTTTTTCTGTTAACCCAGGCAGATAAACTCACATCACCGGTAATCACGAGGTTTGGCAGATTCACATCATTTTCGTCAACACAGTCGTTTGTGCTGTCCATATATAGAGCCGATCCGAATTTTCCCGGAATCCATACGGGTGTGCCACAACTTGAAGTCGTCAAATTGTGACCGTTTGTACTGGTGTCGTTTATGGTCGTACCTGTACTCTCATCAAGCTTCCATTCACCTATCGGACCATTACAAGTTGATGTATCTCCGGGAACACAGTACGATCTATTAGTAGAAAAAGATGCTAAACCGTTCGACTCGGTCGATAGTGCGCCAAAAACTGCTGTCGCTCCACGGTTATATTCCAGTTTTATTTCGCTTTCATTTAGGGCATAACGGTAAATTTTGAGCTCATCTATGTCTCCGGCAAACTCTTCACCGGAGCCGGCATCATCAGTATCCATGTCGCCGACAAAAAAGGTAGGATTGCTATCTAATGTAGCGGTTGTCGAATCGTTATCGTAGTCCATTAATTTGCCGTCGATGTATATATAAGTATTATCGACCGCTGTATTTCTTTTTGCGACTATATGATGCCAAGTATTATCGTAAAGATCCGTTGTCGTGCATGAGGCCACGTCAGGCCCCCAGCTGGCATCATCGTCGATCCCGAAGCAAATGTTCCCGCTTGTATTTGCATAAACCGCATAACCTGCGCTTCCGGCCGGTCCGCCGTCGGCGACAATATATTCGGTCGCAGCCGGATTGGAAGCGGAGTCCGATTTATACCATAAAGAGATAGAAAAGCTGTCGGTTGCGGAAAATTCAAGATCGGAATCAGAGCTGAGTGACAGCCGGCTTGCGCCTGTCCCATCCCAGGCCATGTTGAATTTCCCGGATTTTGTCCAATAGGCGGTCGGCAATGTAAGATCGTTGTTATTCGCAGACGAATCCTGTGCCGTTGTACCGTAGCCGTCATCGAACTTCCAGTATGCTACCGGGTGTCCGATAGGCGAGCCAATCGCCTGACTGCTTGCGCTACGCCCGTTCATCATATTAACGATCTCTTTATTATCCGCGGCATAGTCGTATATCTGAACATCATCTATAGCGCCATTAAAAAAACCGGTGTCATCCGTATTGCCGTTAATCCTCAAGTCATGCGCGGTGCTTGGGACGGTTGCAGGAAAGGTACCGTCGAAGGTCATCGACTGCTGAACGCCATTGAAATAAAATTTTATTTTTTCAGCGTCAGTGGACTGCGACCCATCAAATACCATAGCCCAATGACCCCACGTATTGTTGCTAAATATTCCTGAAGACGATACGGCACTGCTTGCGGAATCAAATTGTATGATGGCGTTACTCGATCCGCCGCCTGACCCATATATCAATATAATACACCCCGGATTACCGTTGCTGCCTGTACCAGCAGCGCCACCCCCGCTGCCACCGGTTCCGTTTGTTGAACAGTTTGAAACTTTATCGGAATCGCTGTTATTACCGGGAGTCGTGCCTGAACCGGCGGTTTCCACCGTACTGGTGCCGGAAACAAGGCTCGAACCACCGCCACCGCCACCGCCGCCTGCATTTGAAGTACCGGAAGCGCTTCCGCCTCCTCCTCCATATCTACCAGCTCCGCCGCCGCCACCGCCGCCTTGACCTTCCGCTCCATTTCCATCCATACCGGAGCCGCCGGTATTTGCGCTTCCCGCCGAACCACCAGTACCGCAAGTTGTACAGGTTCCCAACGCACCTCCAGCCGCAGTAGTGCCTTCGCCGCCGCCGTTTCCACCGTTTGTAACGTTAGAACCGGCAACGCCGCTACTGCCACCCCCGGCGCCTCCGGCGCCACCTGTACTTGCAGCTTCACCGCCACCGCCACCGCCACCGCCACCGCCTGCCTGAATAAGAAATGTTGAACTTCGCTTAACTGTTGCATAACCT
>CAYYYG010000003.1:0-54465 GCA_964476135.1 uncultured Gammaproteobacteria bacterium
GATCACGAACCCCATTTTTTCTTGCGGGGATATTTTTTCTGCTACTATAGGCGACTCAGTGGCAACTTCACTGGCGCCTGAAATAACCTTTTCTGCCTGACTCTCCTCAGGAATAACAGACTGCTCCACAACCTGAACTGATTGAAGGCTGCTATTCTGAGAATTTAGTTGCTTTATAAATACCTGAGCGAGCTGTGTATACAAATTTTCCTGCTTGATAACTTCGACTCTGGGATGTTGAACAAATACATCCTTTTCCCACTTATGACTTAATATTTTCACTGATTCCTCATCAATATCTATGGAATCATAAAGTACCAGTCGCGACGGTAGAAGCGTAAGATCTTTCACTTCATTAAATATCGAAGAAAGGTCATCAATGAGACTCCCGGTCCGCGCAACGGACCTGTAAATTATTTTTTTACTCGCCTTATAAACACAGACGTCAACATTTTTTTTATCAAGTTCCACAAGTATCACATTTAGTGGGGCCTTATCACGCTCTTCTAGATACGACGCAACAACCTCATAACATTCTATGTACCCAAGCGGCTTCAATTCCAGCTGGCGACTGATTGATTTGACGTGTGATTTATAAGGCTCTTTAAGATCGCCTTCAGGATTAACGAAATACGAATAGACGAAAAAAATCGCCTGCTTCGGTTGGGTATTGGTTTGCTTTTCGAGTCTGGCAAGTAGTGAATCTATGTCATATACGATATTTTCCCAGCCGTTAGAATAGACACAACTTTCATATCCGAGAATCGCCACATTACCCTCAACAACTTCGAATACAAAACTCACCGCTTCGTCACTTTTTAAGAAAAGACCAAAGTAATAATTCTTCTTATCTTTTTTCTTGCCGAAAAAAAGCATGTTATTTAATTTCAAACTTAGTAAACACCTGCTCGATCCCCTTTTGCGCTGTTGTCAAGGCTTCTGATGGAGACGATGCCGGGTGGTCTGCCCGTTTGTTAAACGTGTCTTCCAGGTATTTTATTATAGCATCGTTTAGTCCGCCGATATTATTATTACCGCTGACCCCATCATAAGTACGCGAACTTAAAGGCAGTGAATAATAATAAGGCGCTTGCTTGATGACCGCACCAACATACGGATCACTAGCCAACTTATCTGCCAAATCGACACGGGAATACGGTTCGCCAAATAGCCTGAATTTTTTTTGTTTTTCATACAGCTTAACCATATTATCTTTTTCTGAGAGGTACTTTAAAAATTTCCAGGCTTCAAGCTGATTTTTACTGTGCTTTGAAACACCTTCTACCCAATACGATGCCAGAGCCACCGGAGTATTATTTCGCTCCTTAAATTGTGGCACCGGGACAACTTTTATGTCCAGATCGGGATTCTGCTCTTTTATTAAAAGCACCTGCCATGACGGGACAATTACCATAGCTGCTTTCTGCTCTATAAATGCTGACACGGAATTTGGCATAATATCAGACCAAGTCCCATTATCTTCGGCAAAAAAACGATAGGTTTCGAATATTGAGGCACCTTCTTTAGTATTTATTTTTAATAAATAGCTCCATATCTCATTCCTGGATTTTTTTGCAAAATCCTTATCAGTAAGAGCATAATTCTGCAGCAGCCACAAACCATAAATGTCTGAGAAATGCTCGACATTTTTTGCGCTCCCAAGCGCTAATCCCCCAATCTGAATTCCTCCTGTTTGCGGATCCTTAATAGTCAGTCTTCCTGCTATCCTAGTAAGATCATCCGGTGAACTTGGCGGACTCGTAATTCCTGCATTCTTGAACAAGGTATTGTTGTACACAAGTACAAGTCCGTCTATTTCAAGCGGTATTCCGTAGTAATATTCCCCCACTTTCAGATCACGCGAGTGAACAGGATAAAACGTTTTTTCGAAGTCTGCATTCGCCATCACTGTAGAGGGCAAGGGTGCAACAAGGTCCTTAAGAAGAGGTAACCAGGTATTATGAAAACGAAATATATCTGGTCCCACTCCATTAGGAGCGCGTGCGAGCATTTTTTCAAGATATTCTTTTTTAGGCAAGGTGGTAAAAGTTATAGTTACATGTTTATTCTTTTCCCGATAGGCTTTTACGACTTCTTCATACATATCCTTCTCTTCCCAAAGAGTCCAGTAATTCAGAGTGACTTTTTCCGGATCTCCTCCGCCGCCACCACCACCGCCCATAAAAATTCTCAATATGATAACCAGAATAATAATAAAAAACAGTACAGCCCCACCGATTATGAACATTTTGGCTCGGCTCGAACCGCCGCCGTTATTACCATAAAAACTCTGGTCTGGTGGGACATCAAGCGGCACACTAAATAAGGCTTCTTCCGTGTTTGCCACATTCGATGGCACTTCTTCAGCCTGCATCCCAGTATCTTCGACAGTTTCAAATATGGGTTTTGGACTTTCCTGATAATCAGGTGGTTGATTTCCGCTGGTATTTCCATTATTATTGTCCATACATTGTATGATAGCAAATATGGAGAAAAAAGGCACCATCCTGATTCATGTAGTTATGGGATTTTTACTGACGTGTTTCATCTTCGCGATATTAGTTCTTAATTTTATTATCGCCGAGGAGAAAAGAATTGATCAGAAAATATACCCTAATGTATTTATAGATAAAAAAGCGGTTGGCTATAAAACCAAACGAGAGGTTCTCGATGAACTCAATCTTAAATACAAGGATCTTGACAAAACAAAACTCACGATAATATACAAAAACTCGCCCGTTGCTACCATAGATGCGGAAATGATAAAGCTTCAATCGGATACAAGAGAAGTTGTTGATAAGGCATACTTAATCGGGAGAACAGATCATTTGTCTTCAAGAGTCCTTCAAAAAGTAATGCTGCTTTTCCGGTCAAACAAATATCATTTTGAAACTAACATATCTTATGATAAACAACCAATTAAAGACTTAGTCAATATATTGGAAGATCAATACTCGATAGCTCCAAAAGACGCGTTATTTACTTTTGAAAACAACCGCGTTACAAGCTTCCGGAAAGAGGAACCAGGCCTTGGTATAAGTAGCGAGAAGTTAATGCAAGACATAGACACTGCCATAAACCTACTTAAAAAAAAGCGGGGAGATAAACAAGTAATTCTTGCTGATGTGATAATAACTCCCAAGATCACTCTTGCAACAGCTAATAACTTCAATATCGAGGAATTAATTGGTGAAGGAAGATCAGATTTCAGTCATTCGATTCCTGATCGCATTCATAACATCGGCTTAGCAGCCTCTAAAATGCATGGGATTCTTATACCTAAGGATAGTGTCTTTTCATTTAATGAGCACATCGGCGACATCTCTTCGCACACAGGTTACAAGCCGTCATATATAATAAAAGCCGGTAGAACAGTACTGGGTGACGGCGGCGGTGTCTGTCAGGTATCGACGACTCTATTTCGCGCAGCTCTGAATACCGGACTTCAGATCGTGGAACGTCATGCACATGCTTATCGGGTTTCATATTATGAAAATGACTCAAGTCCTGGTCTGGATGCGACAATTTTTTCTCCTTCAGTAGACCTAAAAATAGAAAATAATACTCCAGGCGCGATCCTGATCCAGACCGAATTCGACAAAGAGAAAAAAACTCTGGTGTTTAAGCTGTATGGCAAAAAAGACGGCAGAAGTGTACAGATATCACCAGTAACTGTATCAGATTATAAACCTCCATTGCCTCCGATATACCAAGATGATCCTACCCTAAAAAAAGGCGTCGTAAAACAGGTCGACTATCCAGCATCTGGTGCAAAAGCCACCTTCACATATAAAGTATCCTTAAATAACGAGCTTCTCGAAGACAGAAAATTTGTATCCAACTATCGGGCATGGCAAGGAGTTTATCTGGTGGGACAATCGGAATAGCTTTATAGCTGATTCAATTCGCCATCAAGAGTTGAAATTTCTGCGTCCGCGTCTTCAATATCAATATTGTCAATCTCCTGCTGATCGCGCTCAATCTCGGTCAAAACCTCTGTTGGAACTGGTGTATTTGTAGGTTCTGTTATGACATTATTTAAACTGGCATCTTCCCTGTATGAAGCGGATGTTGTCGGCTTATTATCGTTCATGAATACCATAATGCCTGCGGAAGCAACAACTGCTGCAAAACCCATCACGGCAAACAAAATAAAGTGTCCATTTCTGGCTGGTTTTTCGGAATGGATAGTTACAACATTTTGTTCTGGCTGAGTTTGAGGATTTTGGTTATTGGTATTTTGGTTTTCCATATTTTTTTAGTTTATAATTTAGGGTGTTATTGATACGGATGGCGGAGTAACATTCCCCCTCAGCTGTCTCAACTCCTCATGAGCCGCCTGTACAGCCTTCTTAGCACTTCTTACAGACTCTATAACTATTTGAATATCTGACTTCATACTCTGGATCGTTGAGGAGATATCTGTCTTAACAGCGCTCTCCGAAGAAATTTGCAATACGTAGTTTTTTGCGGCTTGAGCTTCTACTTCTACTCTTGCTTTCGAGATCGCATCTCTTGCGGCAAGTATCGAAGCGGTAACTGCTGCTGTATCCGTCGACTCGATTTCCTTCACTCTGGATTCAATCTTATCGAGGATTTGTGAAAGTTTATCGAGCTTTTCAACAAGACTTGCCGTCCTTGTGGTATTTATGGTATTTATCCTCTGATCAAGTTTTTCTACCACTTCCTTTTTCTTCTCATCTCGGAACTCCGCCATCTTTTTCTTAAATTCCTCCCTAGATGCACTCTTACTTGCCTGGAATTCTTCCTTATTCATCATAAGACGCTCCCTCGCTTCCTCCTGTTTATTTTTCATAATTTCCCTTTCTTTTTCCATATTATTTTTGACTCTTTCCCTCTCTGCTTCCATCTTGTCTTTGACACGTTCTTTCTCCCTTAAGAGCCTTTCATTTTTTTCTTTGTTTGTTCGTTCCGGGGACTTAGTTACAGTAGGACTCTTTGTCGCCTCGACAGTGGCTTCTGTTGGCTCGATTGCTTCATTTTCATTAGCATATGAAGAAAAAATCGGTAAAAACATCAACATCAGAATTAATACGTAGAATAATTTTTTTGACATATTTAATGATGATAATAAAAAACCAGTACAGATTCAAGACGCAAATTCATCAGCGAAACCAAGCGGCACGCCCCAATATATAAGTAGGATTTTTGTTTTTTCGCTCACCGATTTTTTTTGCGGGAACACCACCGACCACACTAAATGGCTCTACATCTCGTGTAACAACCGCACCGGCGCCGATAATTGCTCCACGTCCAACCTTAACACCAGGTAAAATTATCGCCCTTGGACCGATAAATGCATAATCGTCTATTTCAACCCGCTCCTGAATTACATCATCCGCAGCCGCGAAATTATCAGAATCTATTTTATGTTCTGAATTGTATATCATAACTTCGGACGCGATATCTACATGATCGCCAATTCTTAATTTTGCCCGACCATCAAGAACTACGCCTTCTCCGATTATTGAATCGTTCCCGATAATAATATTCTCAGGATTATAAAACCTGGCACCCATATGTATAGCTGATCCTTTACCAATCTTAATTCCTGCCAATCTATATACAATACGACGGACATGATGGATGGGTACCATGCCAACAATGAATAAAACATAAACAGCCAATTCCCTAATGACGGTACGCATTCGAACTAGAATGCGCTCAAACGCTTCTTTGTTTTCCAACCTTTTACCCGACCGATCTGTGAACATAGTTATTTTTTATGGTGTTCTTTATGTTTTGGATTCTCTACGCTTATAATCTTATAAAGAAGACCGGCAAGACAACCACCACTAAAAGGACCGATCAAATAAATCCACAAGTGCGGCATATGAGTTTTAATGTTTGACACATCCGCAAGGAAAGCTCCCACAGCAGCTGCCGGATTATATACACCTCCGGAAAGTCCACCAGCAAATACACCTGCCATAATCACAAGCCCGATAGCCATGCCGTAATATTGGTTACCGGCAGTTTCATCTGTCGTAGCAACGTGGAGCACAACACTGGCCAGAGCGAATGTTATAAGGGCTTCCATTATCACCGCTGACTGGAATGTAGCAAGTACGCTCGGCTCGGGTAAAAATTTTTCACCGGTTAACGATAAATATAATACAGCTGCCGCTAACGCTCCAAGAGTCTGAAAAAGCCAATATAATAAGCCGTCGACAAGTCCGATTCTACCCCTTATATAAACTGCAAGTGTAACCGCAGGATTATAATGAGCCCCAGATATATAGCCACCCATATATAACATGGATGTCAAAATACCAGCAATTGCAAGCGGATTTCCGGTAAAAGCTGCAGTAAATACGAGAAAAAATGTACCTATAAATTCTATAATATAGCGTCTCATAAGGGATATAAAATTATAATATATATATCAGTGATACTTTTAAAGTATAACATACCAGGTATTTTAAAATCTCACATTATCACATTATGAAAATCACTTTCTCGATAATATCCGTTCTCATAATCGCAACGATTTTAGTATCATTTCTTTCGGGACAAGTCCCATTGCATCTTGCTTATGATGAAGTAGAATTTGCAAAACTCGCCCTGTCCTTGAACAAAAATTCTTATCATGCCTATAGCCAAGATGCCACGGGGCATTCAACACTATATTTCTACATCCTTTCCGCATCGCTAAACACATTTGGAGTCACCGCATCAGCTCTCAGGTTTCCGGCCGCGGTATTTGGGGTTCTATCGACTTTAGTCTTGTTCCTGATATTGCAAATAATATTTAAAAAAAACATACTCGCCTCTTTAGGAGCGATAATCTTTATATCGTCGCATTGGTTTCTCAACTTTTCCCGCTTTTCTTTCGAAGGAAGCTTTCTTATTTTTCTTGAACTTTTGGCGTTGTATGTTACTATAAAATATACTGAAAGGGGAAAAATTTATCTTCTTATAATCTCCGCCATTTTATCCGGTCTCGCCTTCCATTCTTATTATCCGGGTAGAATTTTCTTTATTTTACCTGCAGTTATAATCTTAAAAACCAGGGGAGTCAAAAGATTATCGCTTTTTGCCGGGGTACTGTTTATTACTACTCTACCTCTTGTAGTTGAGCTTCTATCTCAACCTGACACACGCATATATCAAACAACATTCCTAACAGACCCTCAAATAAATATTGTTAAAAAAATACAAATCTCGCTTGAAAACTTATTAAAAACGATCATGATTCCCTTCATAAACGGCGATATGAATGGAAGACATAATTTTCCCGGTAAACCGGCGCTAAACATCATTCTAAATATATTTTTGCTATTTGGAATAATGCTTACAAACAAATTTGAAAGAAAATGGACTAAAAAATTAGTATATCTATATATAATCATTTCGATATTACCAACCATACTTACGAATCCTGCCGATAATCCAAATATGCTTCGAACCATAACATTGCTACCTGGATTAATATATTTAATCATCAGGGGAATAGAATCCGCACATTTACTTCTATCCCACTACTACCCTAAACATAAAATATTAATCGGAATACTTTTTGCAGCAATTTTGATAACGTCCACTTATTATGAGCTGAGAACTTATTTTGTATATCAGGAAAGAGTTATGAGAAACTCATTTGAGATAACCTGCCCTTTGGCGAAGGTCGTGAAAACTGATCATATTCCCTCCGAATGCCGTGTTAATAACAATTTATTCTAAGATGACTCTCAAATTTCTAGATCCATATTCTCCATTCATTCTGGTAATTTATCTTTTCCTTATTCATCTATTATCAACTCAGTCTCTTACTAAAATATTCTTACTCTTACATCGGATTACTGGGTCAAAATTCATTTCTGGTTGGTTACTCTCGATACTATTATTACCCGGGACACTTCTACATGAACTTTTTCACTTATTAACGGCTAAACTCCTCTTCCTCAAAATCACATCATTCACTATTATTCCTAAAAAAATCGATAAAGGCATCAAACTTGGAGAGGTTACCTTTTTAAGTAGAGACAGACTCAGTGCACTCATTGTCGGCGCATCTCCTATAATTGGCGGGATTTGTGCAGTATATCTATTAAGCAGTGTAATTATCGATAATTTAGCGCCAGGAGTTATATTTTTTGTGATCTTATATTTAATATTTTCGATTTCTTCGACGATGTTCTCCTCTCCTGAAGATCTTAAAGACCTTGCTGTCACAATACCAATTCTAATTGCCGCCATTTGTATTGATGTTTTTCTTGATATACCTGTCTTCGGCTGGATACTGAAAAATCAGGAAGTTGTCGCGATAACTTCAATACTTAATAATATGTTGATTCTGACAATCTTAATGCACTTGTTACTATATATAATCACATCCATTATATACAAAATATATTTAACCGATTAGGCAAGAAGCGGGCCGGGTGACACAGTAGATGGCTTTTGCTGCTGTCTCTGTTTTATAGAGTTAAGAAGACTGAATACACCTCCGAAACCGATTAGCAATAATACGAAACCTAATAGTCCGCCAACGATGGGGAGTTTGCCGATTATCCATGAGACAATAACTCCAACTAGTCCGTATAGATAAGGATTCCCAGAGTACATACTAGCAAATCGTCCAATTACATATTTACCCAGATAATAACAAATTATCGCTCTTGCCGCAAAAAATGATAAAACGTATAGACATAACACCGTAAATGCCAATGGTATACCGACTATGGTAAATATCAGTAGCAGTATTATTACAGTAGGAGCGATAAGCATGATTAAACCCTGCCCTGCCGATTTTATGGGGTGTGAACTGATCTTTTCATATGTATAGTCGAAAATATCTTTGAAAAAATAGACAAGCGCAAATATCAGAATCGACTGCCATATAACAGCGCCGGCAAAATCCTGAATCGGATTTTTCTTCTGTTCCATTTTCTGCTGTGGTTTTTGCGGGGTTTTTTTTACAACCGATCCGGCAATCTTGGCATTGCCCGAATTAAGTGTGCCTTCACTTACATAAGTAAACGATCCCGCAACGCTGGCATTGTCGGACATGCTAATATTTTCAGCCTCCAAATAAACATCTCCGCCAAATGCACCCTTCATACTTATATTCTGAGACGCTCCCGTTAGTTTGCCGCTTACAATTCCATCAATATCTGCCTTCTGCGATGCGAAAGCCAATTCTCCGAAAATAACGGATGACTCTGTGGTTGTTAAATTCTGTGACAATATAGTCGCGTTACGATCAATGACTCCGTCAATTTGAAGGTTTTGAGATGCTGACCTTAGGCTGCCTCCTATAGCGCCTGAAACCGTTATCGATTGTGCGGCGCATATCAGATCACCTTCGATTTCGCCTTTGACTTCCACAGTCTGCCCAAAACATATCAGATCGCCAGCTATCTTACCTTCGATAAGAATGGTTTGGCCTGTTATTAAAATATTTTCGTTTACGGTCTCTTTATCTGTTATTTCTACAAAATCAGATGATCTGGCTGTAAAAGCCTCAACATTTTGAGGAGCAATAACTCCCCACAATACTATAAAAAAAATAAATACATAAAATAAAATTTTCCTTATCATATTAAAATTATACCAGATATGTTACAACTTAATATTTTCATCACATATGACCTATGTCACCAGCTGTCCCATGTGGATACCGGATCATCGGCGCCACCAATAAAACGTGACGGCATACCCTCACCACGCCGCCCGTAAACATATCTTCTTCTTGCATGCGTTATATAAAGCTTTTTCATGGCGCGTGTTATACCGACATAGAACAACCTTCTTTCTTCCTCCATCTGAAAACGATCATCGAGTGAGCGCACATGCGGAAGCACTCCCTCCTCGAGGCCGGTAATAAATACAACCGGAAACTCTAAACCTTTAGCTTGGTGCAGGGTCATGAGTCGTACACCATCACGACTCTTTCCTCTTTTTTCTCCTTCCGAATATTCCGATTCGACAAGTGCAATCTGCTCAAGAAACAAAACTAAATCAGGAAAATGGGTAGCTACCGATTTAAGCTCCTTAATGTTTTCCAATCGTGAAAAATCTTCCTCGTCCTCCGGATCATATAATTCCAGATATCCAGTCACATGAAATAGTTTTTCGATGATTTCAACGGTACGCAAATTTTGTATACCTTCACGCAGTTCCTGATATTTTGTCTTGAAATTATTCCAGTTTCTCTTTCCTAATTTAATTACCCGCTCCTTTGCAACCTCATCATCCGGGTTGATAAAAAGCCGCAAATAGGATAATACGTCTTTAATTTCTTTTCTTTCATAGAAACGTATACCCCCATAAAGCGTATACGGAATGGAAAAATGCAATAGAGCCTCCTCCAGTGCTCGCGATTGTGCGTTTGTACGATACAAAATTGCAAACTGGTCATATCGGTACTCTTCACTCAATTTTTCGATCTGCTCCACCACATATCTTGCCTCATTTTCCTCATTCTCCGCTTCATAATAAGTTATTTCTTCACCCTCGGTAATAACCGTCCGTAATTTTAGAATCGGGTGGGTTTGATTAACCGATATAACATCATATGCAAAATTCAGGATGTTCTGGCTCGATCGGTAGTTTTGATCCAGATAAAAAACCTTAGACATCGGAAAATCCTGCTGGAATGTCTCAAGATTTTTTATATCTGCACCCCGCCATGCGTATATACTTTGTGAAAAATCACCAACCACAGTTACATTCCTATATTTTCTGGCGAGCATTCTCGTAAGCACATACTGGGCATAATTAGTATCTTGAAATTCGTCCACTAAAAAAAATCGATATTTCTCGTGATATTTTTTTAGCACATCCTGGTATTTCATGAATAATGTCACAGTATTGAAAATCAAATCGTCAAAATCCATTGCCTTATTTTTTTTCAGCTCCTTTTGATATAACGCATAAACCTCTGCTGCAGATGCAGCTGCGTAATCAGAAAAAATGCCAAGATATTTTTCAGGTGTTATCAGTTGGTTTTTAGCAGCTGATATTCGATGGAGATAATAAGATGGAGTAGTTTTGTTAAGCTCCAACTTTTTAATCACCATCTTAAGCAGGCTTATCTGATCGTCGGAGTCATATATATTAAAATTATTGTCGTATCCGATATGCTGGCTTTCTCGACGCAAAATTCGGCAACAAAATGAATGAAAAGTACCGATGTAGCCCAGCATATCTCTTGTGCCAATTTGCCTTGCGATCCTATCCTTCATCTCTTTAGCAGCTTTGTTTGTAAACGTGATCATGGCGATCTCTTCCGGTTTGACTTTATGGTTTAATACCAGGTTCAACACCTTCTGCACCAGAACTCTTGTTTTACCGGATCCGGCACCAGCCAATATCACCGAAGGACCTTTAACACACTCAACTGCTTTCTTCTGCTCTTTATTGAGGGATTTGAATATCTCGGATTCCATAAAGTATAATACCATTATGAGATATCTGATCGCAAATTGGAAATCACATAAGAATTATCAAACTACGCAAGCATGGATCGACGATTTCTTTTTACAAATCAGTAATTATCCAAGATTAAAAAAAAATCTTAACGATAATAAAATTAAAATAATTGTGTGCCCGCCTCTACCATTCATCAGCCTTTTTTCGACCAAGTTCACCAAAATTCCAAACTGCCACGTAGGAGCGCAAGATCTCTCAATATATGGCGAAGGTAATTATACAGGCGAAGTATCAGCAGAAGCACTATCGGAATTGGTTGAATATACTATCGTGGGACACAGTGAACGAAGAAATTATTTTAAGGAATCAGACGAAATGATAAGTAAAAAAATTGACCGCGCGTCGAAAATGAATATAAAAGCAATTCAATGTGTGAGAAATGAAAAAGACAAGATTCAAAAACAAGCACACATGGTTGCATATGAACCGATCGAAGCGATAGGGACCGGGAAAAATGCTTCTGTCGATGACGTATTGAATATGAAAAAAAAACTAGATCTCATGAGTGGTCATATTTTTCTCTATGGCGGTAGCGTGGACAAGAGTAACTGTGAATACTATTTAGAAAAAGATGAAATTGATGGATTTTTAGTGGGTGGAGCATCACTTGATCCTAAATCATTCCTTGACATTGCATCTCTCTGTTAATCCACTTCTTAAAACAGAAAAGACAGGAACAAAACTATTGAAGCGGCAATAAACATAATGCTTGCTACCTGGGTCCAACCGGAATCGGGCAATGTTGGGGTTGGTGTTTCTTCCTGAGTGTTAGTGAGCTGCAATTCTATAGTTGTTGGAGTCGGCGTATTAGTCATTAATAATATAGATGTTGGGGTAGGAGTCGTTAATGCCCCTTGTGACGCTACTGTCGGGCTGATTTCAGCACTATTAATAAGCGCTATGGGGGTAACGGTTGGCGTCGGTGAGATAGACGCTGCTCCGGACTGCTTCAGGATTAGCGTTCTTCTGTACGTCAAGGTTGCCGCGCTTACTTTTGCGGTAATCAGAGGTGACCCATTGACTTCACGATTCATAAAAAGGTCAGCCGTAGCTATTGAAACGGCTAACACTCCAAAAACTCCGACAATAATGATATTTTTTTTATTGCTCATACCTAGTCCGAAAGCCATCCGGAATTTCTTGAATGTAATTGCGCCTCTATATCGAGGGCGCTATCCTCCGGTTTAATCGTATAATCTCGATAATATACATTAAGCTTACCGTCGTACAACTTCGTGGTATGCTCATCTTTCCAGTCAGTTTCATTAATTTTTATTCTAGCCATATCTATTCCAGACCCGAGCACCGAACCAATCGCCACATAGATAATATCACCAGACTTTAGTTCTTCGGTACTGTTACCCGGAATCTCTTTCCAATCTTTGGTAAAAATTTTAATTCCTGAAGATTTTACCTCCTGAACTGCCACAGTTCCATTACTTTTGCCGCTCTGGCTGAAAAAAAGGTCCATAAAAGTAATAGCTCCAAAAATAATCATAAGCACTATTAAAATCGGTAGAATAAGTTTATGGATTCTCAGTTTCCTGTCTTCATCAACTTCTTGCTTCAAATCTTTCTGTGGAGGAGTAGGTATGCCAAATCCCGTGGGTAAATTCGGATCAAATTGAGGTATTTGGGGAGTATTTTTTTTGGCTTTTCCTTTTACAATAAAACGGAACTCAATAATAATGAAAATAAAAGTCAATACGAAGGCAATAAGGGTAATTACGTTCACAGATGAAAGTATTTGGATAATAGCATCCATATGTTAGAAAACAAAAAGTAAACCAGCACCTATCACTATCATTCCCAAACTTCCCCAGAAAATAGAGTTGCTGTCAAATGCTCCTAAACTGGGGATTAATGACGGTGACATAGTTGCAATTGGCGTTGCGGTAAACAATGGCTGAGTAATAGTGGGTGATGGCGTAAATGTAATAATAGGCGTTGCGCTAGGAGTTGATGTTAATATAGCAGTTGGACTTGCCGTTGGACTCAAAGTACCAGAGGGTGTGGCATCACCTAACACCTGTTCACCGCTTTTTGCGATCGTAAATTTTCGTTTCAGAACGATCTGTTTACCAGTCGCATCTTCTGATGTTGCCGTAAATGTATATGATCCTGCCGGTAATGAAACCGGGACATCGACAAACCATGAGCCGGTGCTATTTGGTTTAACCCTGGTTATATATTCTGGAGAAGAATTTATCTGAATACGAACCTCTTTCCCAGGAATGCCCTGTCCTTTGAGAAGTGGCCTGCTTGAGGGAATTAATGAATTCTCTTTTGGCAATAATATAGAAAAAACGTAATCTTTTTTTTCTACAGGTTCTTTAAATGTATCAGCATTGAGAACGTTAGGATCTGCTAAAAATGTATAATTCTTGCCCAAAATTATTGACTGTGGAACAGGATTGGTCAATCTAACAAGTGCAGTGATTGTCGATATAGCAGATTGACCGTCGGTCGCCTCAATTACTACCTGCGAATTATCATCTGCAGATATGAATTGATTAGTACTAACGTCGACAATATTCTGAAGCGGAATTAACCAGTCTCCCGAGGTTTTTGTGAGGGAAGCCAGCGCGTACGATTCAGGATATCTATATATGATTAATCCGCTACTCACCGGAGTACCATTTGCTGAAATTAGTTTCCCATACGCGGGTTTTATCGTTGATGCAGTACCTGAAATCTGTGGGGTACGGAAGGTAAAAAAGTCTTGGCCGCCTGATTTAACTACTTCGTTATTACTTACGATTTTATAGTGATATGTGGTATTAGGCTGTAAATTTTTTATGGTAACCAGATGAAAGTATGCCTCGGTTTTCTTCGATGCGACATCTCGATCGTCAAGAGCTACTTTGCTTATAGGTTCAGTATCCTTGCCATATAAAATCCAACCTGTTTCAGATATATCTGAAACCCAGTACACAGACACCTGAGTGGAAAGTACATTAACGAGCTCATGTCTCTTTAGGCTTTTAGCAACTACTTTGTTAGAAAAATTAGCGATGTATGTAAAATACAGATATGCAGAAAAAAACACCATCACTAAAGATGCAACAACCATTAGACCTATGTTGTTTTTTGGTCTTAAATACAGATCGCTATAAAGCATATTTATGGCTCTTTTTGTTTTAACAAGTCGATGATTTCGGGCTTAATCGTGTACGCAGGAATCGTGACATTACTGACGATATCATCGACAACTAAATTTTTTTTCGCGTGATAAAGGTCTGCTATCATCCATGCGATAATAGTAAAAAAAACACCAATAGATATTACTAGCAGTTCCTTTTTGTTCATAGATAATAACCGTCAATGTCTATTGATATTTTAAGCTTGGCACTCCCGCTTCCTTCCGAATCCTGTTTAATCATACTTAAATTCTTAATAGTCTTCAATCTCCGTTGGCTGAATAGTTTATCAATAAACTGTTTAGCGCTCAAAAAGTCACTGTCTGTTTCAATATTGACCGTAAACTGTTTAGTTTTATTTCTATTGATGCTCGCTTTCAAACTCACATCGTTAACACTGATTTTATCTACAGGAAGCGCAGAATCTGATGCGCTTTTTTTAATATCATCGATTACCTTGTTAACTTGTGGATTGCCTGGCAATGCTTCAGTAAGGTAAGCAAAATTCTCCCGATTTTGTTCAATCACCGATTGCAGCTCGATTATTCTGGAAATATTATTTTCATATTGCTGGTTTAAGGTTTTTAACTGATCAATTTCTTCCCTCAGTGTTACTACAGCAACCAAATTAGGTCTAATAGCGAATAAAATAAAAAACGAGAATACAAGAAAGAACACTATTGTAAAAGTGTAATCCTTTACTTTTTGAGTAGCTAATTGGCTTATTAAGTCGTTTTTATTCATTTATTTATATTTGGAGCAAACTCTGACATTGAAAATATAAATACAAAATTAAGATCCTGTTTTTTTAAACTCTCCAATTTTACTGACTTAAATCTCTGCTCCTTCTTGAGCCTGGCATTATATAGCCTGACCATTTCAATATTTGTCGTATAGCCTTCTATATGAAGACCGGTATCTCCGAATTCTAGTTTAGTAAGATATAAATCTGTGGGAAAGCTGCTGAAAAAATAATCATACATTTCCTTCATTGTCTCCTGTTGGACGGCAACCTGCTCTATGCTTCTGGCTTTTAGTTCTACCGCCTGAACATCTTTAAGTAGAGAGCTGGAAACAGCGATTATTTCACCTTTTTGTCGAACACTATCTTTGAGATCGACGATTTCTTGATCAACCTGAAATCGATAAAAGAAGACGATGATGACGACCATTTGAGTCACCACAAGAATATAGCGCAGATAGTTAAAGGAAAAATATATTACCTTGTCACTTAAACTCTGCTTTCTTGGCGGAAACAAATTTATCTGGTATTTCATGCTCACGGTAAAAATTATCTACCGACTTGTGATTTGAGTCTTGCGGCTTTATTTTTGTGTATTAAGCCTTTTTTCGCTGCTTTATCAATAAGTTTATATGCAGCACTCACATCACTGTCTTTTTTATCCTTACCTTTGATTTTACTCATATTTTTGAGCATTTGTTTCATTGTTTTTTTATAGGCCATATTTGCCTTTTCGCGTTTGTAGTCTTTACGTACTTTTTTTATTGCTGATTTGATATTTGGCATGTTACATACACCTCCTCTCACTTAACATAAATTGTTATAGTTCGAATGCATTTTCGAATAATCTTTCCCCATACGAACCGGAAAATTTAACAGTCACACTCAATGGCCCTGCAAGCTCATGATACACACAAGCTCCACCTGACGAACATGTACCTAGCAACAGGTCTTTCTTTTCAAAGTTACCGCTATCGTCTGTTATATCCACTGTCCCGCTTATTCCAGGGAGCTCTCCCGCCTTGGTTTCATAGGTGACAACATACTCAAGCGATCGCGTACCAGAGGGTATACCAGCAATTATTAGATTGAATTTTTTATTACTAGATCCAGTCTTAACAGATACTTTAACCGACGCATCCACCGTTGGGATAACCTCACTGTTCTCAAATACTTTTTTCTTTACCACTTTTTTCTGCACGGTTTTATCAGTTCCCCTAAGAAAATATAATCCAACAGCACCTAATAATACGACAGTCAAACCGATAATAACATAGAGATTTTTCTTGCTACCTGTTTTTTGATTATCTATATGATCCATATGTATTAAAAAATGTTAACTATTCTGTTATTTTACTTGCGAGATAATCAAGAAGTCTAGAGGATTGAATTCTCTCCTGCTGCATAGTATCACGATCTCTGATGGTTACCGTATCATCCTCAAGTGATTGGTAGTCAACAGTCATACAATAAGGAGTTCCTATTTAATCTTGTCTGCGATACATTTTACCTATATTACCAGCATCGTCAAACTCAGCTGAAAACCGTTTTTTTATCTCTTTATATAACAATTTAGCTTTTTCCTTTAATTTTTCATCTTTTTGTAGTGGAAACACTGCTATTTTTATTGGTGCAATATTGGGCTTTAATTTCAAGACCATTCTTTCCTTTCCGTTTACAACTTCCTTGCTGAATGCGTCCGTAATAATAGTTCCAACAAGTCGTGATAATCCAAAAGTCGGCTCTATAACATGAGGAATATATTTTTCACCTGTTTTTGGGTCGGTATAAGTCATGTCTTTACCTGAGTGCTTCATGTGGTTTTTAAGATCAAAATCGGTTCTGTAGGCAAGACCCCAGATCTCTTTCCATCCGCTTAAAAATTTATACTCAATATCCATGGTTTTGGACGAATAATGTGAGCGCTCATGCGCTTCATGTTCGCGCCAGCGCAGATTTTCTGTTCTGAGTCCAATTTCTTCAGCGAATTTCCACATCTCCTTCCGCCAAACCTCATATATGCTTTCCCAGTCTTTTGGACTGACAAAATATTCAAACTCCATAAGATCGAACTCGAGAGTCCGATGGACGGCCTGACCCATCGTAATCTCATTTCTGAAAGCCTTTCCCTGCTGTGCAATGCCAAAGGGCACCCTGACCCTCATTGTGTTAAGAATATTTTTGAAATTAATGAAAATTCCTTGGGCTATTTCTCCACGCAGATACACGAGAGATTTACTTTCGTCCACAATGCCAATATTACTTTGGAATAAAAGGTTAAAAACTCTTGCGTCAGTAAAATCGCGCGTACCACACTTAGGGCAAGGCAGATTGTTTTCTCGAATAATTTTCGTCAACTCCTCAAGAGGTTTTCCTTCTACTTTAACATCTTTTAATTTGTCTTCTATAAGGTGATCAGCACGTACACGATTGTGGCATTTTCTACACTCAACCAAAGCGTCATTAAATCCGGCTACGTGACCCGACGCCTCCCACACCTTAGGGTTCAAAAAAATGCTCGCTTCAATTCCGACCATGTCATCTCGATCCATTACGAAGCGTTTCCACCATAAATCTCTGAGATTATTTTTCAGAAGAACGCCATAATGACCAAAATCCCATGTATTGGCCAATCCTCCATAGATTTCTGAAGACGGGTAATAAAATCCGCGACGCTTACATAGGGCTATAATTTCTTCCATATAACTAAGAAAATTATGAAGGTGAAACTAAATTAAAAAAGACTCTGTTATTAACTACGCAATTTTGCATGTCTTGGATCATTTTCCTCAAGAAAACCATTAATATTATCGACTCCGCCATATGTGTCAATATCTGTATGTAACTGTTGTTTGGCATTATTTAGTTCTAGCAAATCCGCTGGATCGCCGGTCATCTGATATATTTGTTCAAGATAAGCTATGCTTACCTGAGCTTGTACCATATCTTGTGCGGGGAGCCTTTCTGACATATAAATATGTATTTGTATTATTTGTCAATTATAACATATTGCGGTATCCTTTCGCTGATTATCTCCTGAATCTGATCGATAACCCCTATATTTTGCTCGTTGTTATCCTGATAACCAAGAAAAAACATAATTTTTTTACAGAATTCGTTAAAAAACTCCATCTTTACCACATGACTTTTCGACAATTTAGTTAACTCTCTGATAATTTCCTTATATAGCTGAGGCTCTGGCTCACGTTCAGGAGATAGCCTATCTACTATAAATAAGTACTTATATAGAAGATCAAGTTTGACAGGATCAGCTTTTATGGCAGAAAATGCTGAGATTAAATTCGATTGGCTTATATAATAGTAATCATTTCGTGAATGGAGTATGAGATCGACTAGATTACCCGTTTGGAGGTGAGAAGCACGTCTGCTGGTAAATTTCCTGATGCCTTTTGCTATGCATACAATTTTCCCAAGTTCCTTGCTGAAAAAAGTTACCATAGAGTCTTGTTCGAGTAGTTCGATTTTACGAAGTACTATCGCTTCTGTCTGGATTATGTTCGGCATACTTTATTATATACCGTATTTGAAGTATCCTTTTCTCCAGATTTCAAAGTCAGGCATTTTAACCGCCTCATCTGTGTAACCCGTACTCGACCCTGGATAATCGAAATTCGCATCCATCAAACTACCATCACCGTCTTCGTCTGAGAAACATTTTGCTGCTGTCAAATTCTGTTTGTCGCAAAAATTATAATATTCGTTTCTCCAGATCTCAAAATCGGCCAAATCTACCGGCTTGCCGGCATTGTTATTCTTGCAGTCAGCATTGCCTTCATTCTTATATTGGCATACTCCGGGAGTTATGGGAGGTGTGAGTGTCAAAGTTGTGTTAGGTGACGCAACCTGTACATTACAGATCTCGACACCCGGTGAAACAGTACTGAGCCCACCAAAATTATCAAGACTGCTGACATTAGCCTGTTCAGTGCGGAACGCGAAGTTCTCTGCTACCGTCATCTGATTACCACTAGGCATTTTAACATATACAGAGTATTTCTTTAATGATGTATCAACCATCATAGTCACATGATATTTAATATTAGGACCATAAGATACAGAAGCGTTAGTACTCCGGTAAGAGCCCCCGTCGCGTGCATCTATTAATCCGGCTGAACTGAAACGCACTGCGGCTGCAAGATTCGCATATCCGCTTGCAGCACCCTTTGAAACACCAATTACACCATTTACGTTCGCCACTTTCGGGGTTGCATCAAACTCAATTTGAAATGGTGACGTTTGATTAGAGATAGATTTGTTATACCAGGTTGTCGAAACACTGTTGCATGTTGTATTAGGTACTGTGGGAGTTGGAGTAAATGTCGGAGTAGCTGTCGCATTAACAGGCTTACACGTTTGTGTTGCTGTATCGCAGACATGCTGAGCAGGACATTGGCTATCACTGGTACAGCTTATAGGTGTAGGTGTCGATGTTGGTGGATTGCCTGGCTGAGTAAAAGTAATTGTGAACGAATTATTGTTTTCATTTGACTCGGAAATAATGTTGTCTGCATCTGCAGTAATTACTATTGTATATTGACTTCCTGATGTTGGGGTAAATCCGGAACAGCTCGGATATATCTGATTAGGAAAATATGTAGCATATGTTGTATGTGAACCTCCTGTAAGGCCTGATATTCCCTGTGGGAAGGTAGCATTACATTTGCTCACGGTCCCCTCTTTAACTTCATACTTAACCGAATGGGCTCCTACATAACCTATCGTAGTAGTACCCTGGTTTTTGATTGTAGTGGTCAGCGTCAATCCACCTGATGTGCTAAAAGTGGGGACTGAGTTAAAGATGACAACATCCATGCCTTGAGTTAAAGGTGGTTGACAGGAATGAGCCGTCTGATCGCAAACTTTAGGCGGTGTACACTGACTATCACTCGTACACGGAATAGGCGTGGGGGTACTTGTTGGTGTTGCAGTTGGTGATGGTGTGGGCGTTTTTGTAGGCGTTGGTGTATTTGTCGGAGTTGGACTATTTGTTGGGTATGTCTCGATAACGAATGCGTTATTAGCATTCACTTTCCAACCGGTTGGAGCAGTTAATGTAAATTTGGTATTAAATGATCCAATAATAATGGTCGGACCAAGTAAAACCGCTTGACTACCCCAGCAGCCGCCGCACAGAGATCTCGACCATTGTAGGGTTATCACGCTTACATTACCAGCCACGTCTGCAACCGGCACGCTTAAAGGCAGGTCTGATTCAGCAGCTTCCGGATTAACCTCTAAAGTAAAATAACCCTGTGAAATTTTGAGTGCCATTTGTAATGGTATGGGAGTTAACGTGGTATTAATTCCATAAGTGAAGTCATAATCAGTAACATTATTATTTTCATTGGATTCAGCAAGTCGACCCAATACAAGACTTGTTGAAGAATAATCTAAGGTAATAGTAACCCTATATTGGCGACCAGAAGTAAATGTAAAACCACCTGGACATGTTATGTCGCCAGAACCATTAATACGTAACGGCGTTGTGATATTTACACTTGAATTAGAAGCCAAATGGTTGATTTGATTCGATACTACTACTCCACTGCATTTTATAACCGCCCCATCCTTAATTTCGTACTTGATTTCGGGTATCGATTCTCCAAACTCTACCGTAGACCCTCCTTTATTTTGCACTTTCATCGCTAACACTACTGTTCCTGATGTATCTAGAGTGTGCGACACATCTGCTTTATCCAAGTAAAGATCTGGCAATGTAACTACCGGTGTATTTGTTGGAGGACTATTGCCAGGTTGAGTAAAAGTTACAGTATAAGAATTATTCGCCTCATTAGCCTCGACAAAAAAATTATCAGCGTCTGCAGAAAGTATTACCGTGTATCTAGTACCGGCAACTGGAGCAAAGCCTGAGCAACTCGAGTATATTTGTGTGGGAAAATAAGTAGTATAAGTGACCGAGGCACCGCTAGCCATACCTGATGCTGATTGAGGAAAGGTTGTGTTACACTTCATAACCGACCCTTCAAAAACCTGATACCTGACCGAATGAAAACTTGAAGATGTAGCAAGAGAACCTTGATTTTTCAATGTAGTCGTAAGCGTCAACCCGCCTGTCGAACTGAAAGAGGGTGTTGAGTTAGAAATTATCAAGTCCATCCCCGAGATCTGCACACATGAACCAGAAACACAGCTTGTGCCGACCGCGCACAGTGTACCACATCCACCGCAATGTGATGTGCTTGTCGATAAATTAGCACAAACACCTGAACAATTGGTTTGGCCTGAAGGACATGAGCACACTCCGCCTTCATCGACCATACCGTCACAATTATTATCTATACCGTCACACACTTCAAGGGTTGGGGTGGTACACACCTGTGCATTCGATCTTTGAGTTATTGTAGTCTGCTTGAGAGTATTACTTACAAAAATTAAGGATACCAATACAAATACCAATCCTGCTAGCCCAATAAAAGAGTTCGCAGCACCCTTTTGCCTTAACATATTCATTTTACTAAGAGTGACATATTTTATGGCTCTTGTCAAGACAAATCAGTTAAGAACAAAATCCTTAAGCATTACTTCATTCATTTTTTTCTCATTATCTACAGTAACTACAAGCTTAAGATCGGATTCACCAGGCTGTTTCTGTATGAGCAGACTATAATTGTCCGCATTTACAGATTTCGGCAACGTGTAAGAAACAACAACCTTAGATTTGCTCTGAGGATTTATTACCAAAAATCCTTCAAACACCGTTTTACCGAGCTCCTCATAGGTTAAAGTTTCTTTTTGCGAGCCCTTAAAATCGATAAGCTTCGAATCCTTGGGCACATACAACCGAATCCAGTTACGAAGCGGTGCATTCAGACACAATCCATTTTCAAGCTCCAAGCTACAGTTAGACCCCTTATAAGGATTATCGAATTCGATGGTCACTTCACGCTTAACAGTCCCATCAGACTGATATTCAGTCTTCGAGGAAATGGTCTTGGTGACAAAAAGATTTGCTTTTGCTCCAGCAAAATTGACATTATTTACATGCAAATAATCACCCTTAAATTCTTTTATTCGACCCGCATAATTCAGCTTTTCAACAGCCTCTTGTATTGTCGGGCTCTTGAAATACATAATTATATGTTTTTCCTCCATATTCTTAAACATCGTCTGTGCGAGCGTGCCCCAATACTTGGATGGTGAAAAACCAATTGCTTTATAGAATAAGGCATTTACAAGTTCGCCCAGTACTGCCTTTCTGTTTTCACGGATATAGCCTGTTCTGCGACCGACAGTATATGAAAGCTGATAAATAACTTGTGGACAATCACATCGCTTATCTTCCTGAGCGGAAAATCTGACACCGCCCGCCTCCGTGTCGCCAAAGATGTTGAGCATGTCGACTAAAATGTTAGTATCGATAGCTATTATTCCATCATAATCAACCTTGGCCGGGCTCTTGGCATATAGTGACTCGAATAACTTAACCGATTCGACAAAATCTGGCGATAGATTACTATCACGGATATTGAATTCGGGTACATCCTTGTGATACATAAGTATCTTTTCCGGGGCCTTAGGATGGCGAATAGTTGAGTCAAGGTCATAGATATTCTCCGACTTTACGATGCTGATTTTACCTTCCTTTATGCGGAATACCGCATATGCGGTAAGAAATCCACCGGTAGCCCTTTGTTCTTTATCGTTCTGGAAAAAAATCAAATAAGTCATTTCTTTATCTTTTCCGAGGATGGCGGGTAAATTTTTCACGAACGGCTTGGCAGTAACAAATAACGAGGCTGCGCCTTGAAACTGCTCTTTCACACGAACCAAAGTCGACCTCACCTCCGTATCCCCGATTTTTTCTGGGTATCGGTTAGGATCTATGGTATTAATACGCTTCTCTGCCTGATCGATATTTTCGGCGATCGTATCGATTTTACTCAACATCTTATCTAATGTCGCAACTGCTGTCTGAAGCCTGTCTTCTGCAGATCTCTCAACAAATGAGGCTTGTCCTTGTTTGAAACCAATAAGATCGGCATAAGGATATATCGCATCTACAGTTTCTTGCCCTGCAGTCACTACGTATCGTCCTGCCTCTATACCGTTGCGAAAGTCTTTTACATGGGGTACGAAATCCGCCCAATATAATGAGCTGGCCTCTTTTTCAAGCACTGCATATTCATCGGAAACACTTTTGAGCTTGTTTTTCAATAAATCTATATCATTTTTTGCGACAATCTCCTTCATATCTTTTGTTGAGGCAACGAGGGTATTTGCCGCTGCTTTAATCCTCATGGTTGGAACATAGATTAAAAAGTAACCTGCAATACCAACCCCACCAATAAGCAGTAACAGAAAAATAAGAATTCCTATAATAATCGGTTTTTTTCTGCTTTTCTTTTTTTCTTGCATTTCAATTGGTTTGATCATAGGTCTAATTATAAATTATATTGCTCCACGCCCTGTGATCATGATTAGGGGTGTTTTTATAATGATTTTTAAATCGTTCAGTAATGATATCGTATCTACGTAGTGGGCGTCAATTGCTATGCGCTTGTCGAAATTCACCTCCGAACGACCAGAAACCTGCCATAATCCGGTAATTCCTGGTCTCACTGACAATACCTTACTTACCAGTCCGGTGGTATGAGTATATTTTTTCTGCTGATTCTCCAATTCGTCCGGATAATAGGCGCGCGGCCCTACTATACTCATTTTACCAAGCAATACATTAATTATCTGAGGAATTTCATCAATAGAATGTTTCCTGATAATTTTTCCAACTCTTGTTATGCGAGGATCGCGTTTAAGTTTATAACTTCCTCTTTTATATTCCTCAAATAATTCCTTAAATTTTGGATCGGAATGCAGCAGCTTATGAGCATTAACTATCATGGATCTAAATTTATACATACGGAATGTTTTTCCATGTCTACCTACCCTTTCAGGAACATCGGCAAAAATCGGACCTCGAGAATCGACGATTATAGCTATAGCAGCAACAATGCACACTGGCAAAAATATGATAAACAGAATTAATGCTATCACTATATCAAGACATCTTTTTGTATAACGCTCGTATATTTTCCCAGAAAATAGGGAAGGCATGGATTGCATTGAATAATTTTAACAGAAACTTTATGTGAGTCTCTCGTTTTCGGTACCCTGAAAGCTTTCGACCAGTTTCTTAATCTTGGATACCGAAGTTTTTTTGGCAACCAACAATACGTCACCCGTGTTGATAACAAGTATATCCGACATATCTATCCCCACGACAAGTTTCTTATCTTCATAATTGTAAACAAGGTTGTCCGAGGAATCTTCAAGAAGCACACGACCTTTGGTGATATTATCATCACGATGAGTCTCAAGAGCTTCCTTCAATGCTTCCCATGCACCAACGTCAGACCAACCGATATCTGCCGTAACCACATATGCGATTTCCGCATCTAATTGTTCAAGAACTGCGTTATCGAAATTAATTTCTGGCATTTCTCCATAATACTTGGCGAAAGTCGACTCAAACCCATGGCTTCCTGACTCTTTAAGTATGCTTTCGCATTTTTCATATATAGATGGTGAAAATCTCTTGAACAAAGAATAAATGAAAGCTGGTGTACTAACGAAATACCCGAGATTCCAGCAGTAAGCCTCATTTGAAAAATATTTTTTTGCAAGATCAGCATCCGGTTTGTATTTGAAGCCGCTAAAATGCTTGAATGAAATACCTTTTTCATGGTGCGCTTCCTTGCCTGATTCAATCCAACCTAAGTTATCGGAGGCGAATCTAGGCTTTTGCCCGATGAACACAATTCTATTCTGACTTTTTTGCACAAGCTCACCTGAAGTCAGGATAATTTTCTTAAATATTTCGACGTTCTTTACGAGATGATCGCTCCATAATATTATTACGGACTCATGCGGAAACCTTTTTGCCAAATACCCCATCATAAATCCAACTGCAGGTCCGTTATCTTTTTTACTAGGTTCACCGATAATATTTTCTTTTGGAAGAAAAGGCAGTTGCTCTGATACTAACTCGACATATTGTTTGCCTGTAGATATGAAAATATCTTCCGCTCGAAACTCCGGAAGCAAGCGCTCGACTGCTAGTTGTAGCGTGGATTTTGTACCGACTATTGGTTCAAACTGTTTCGGTGATTTTTTTCTTGATAGTGGCCAAAGCCTTGTACCTACTCCGCCTGCAAATATAACCGCCTTCATATTTATATTTTAACAATTAATTTTTATTTGAGATAGCCTAATAATACCTGTTTGAAACCCTCTTTTGAGTATCGGGAAACAGTATTTTCTCCTATTTTTTTTGTTATATTCTGTATATTGTATGATATCGTATGATATTTTTCAAGCGCTGATTTGAGCCCTTTGACGCTCTGATCGTCAAATAATATGCCAGTCTTTCCCTCGATAACCGTTTCCATCGCGCCACCTTTACGGTATGCGATAACCGGACATCCGAAATACTGAGCTTCAAGAGATGTATACCCGAAATCCTCCTCTTGCGGCATGAGCAGCGCCTTGGCCCGCATGTATAACTTCGCCAGCACAGAGTCTGTCACATTGCCCATAAAACTCACTTTTTTTGATGCTAAATTCCTAAGGCGACTCTCCTGCCTGCCTGATCCCACAACTACCAGTTTATGGTCCAGTGCACGACAAGCTTCGATCGCAAGCTGAATCTTTTTGTATGATTCAAGTCGGGAGACCACCAGATAATAATCGTCCTCTCGATAGAACTCCCGAACATCGTTATCTAAAACTCCAACCTTAACCTGACGCCAGTATTCGATATCGAAAGGCGGATACAAAACCTCAGCATCACGGCGATAGATTTTACTGCATCTATCTGCGACCGAGTGGGAAATAGCTATTAATTTATCAGGCCTGTATGCTGAAGCAACATCCCATTCTCTAAGATTCTTCATTAATTGCGACGATAGCGCATTAAGAATTAAGTTGATATTATAATCAGATTTATGTGTCCACAAAAACCTTGCCGGCGTTAAAATATATGAAATATGCCGCGTGCCGGGTCTGGTAATTACTCCTTTGGCAAAGCAAGAACTCACAGAAAAAACTAAATCGTATTTTGCAAAATCAAAAGACTCGAATGCATATGGAAATAGAGGTGCACAAATTATCCGGTTTTTTTTTACGAAGTCGGGAAGTGCTTGCATCCATGTAGATTTTATATTCAACTTCCTTGCCCAGCCGGCTTTCTCATAATCGATAAATGATGTGAACCAGTCAGCTCCAGGAAACATCTCGTGTAGAACCAGAAGTAGCCTTTCAACACCACCCCAACTGTCTATCCAATCATATACTATAGCGACCTTATTATTCATAGAGCCGACCTGTAAACGTCTAAAGTCGCATTAGCCATTTTCTCGAATGTGTATTTTTTCAGAAGGTCACTGTTATCATAACTGGGCTTCTCTCTGAGGTATCTATTTATAGCCTGGGTAATCGAGACTTTATTGAATGGGTCGAAAGAAATGTAGTTGTTGTTAATAAGCTCATGAAAAACTGGAATATCTGAGGCGATAATAGGTGTTTTAAAATGGGCTGCTTCAATGATTGGCAGACAAAACCCCTCCGCAAGTGATGGATGAATTAGTGCCTCCGCTTTCTGATAAAGTTTTACAAGCATACTCTCATCTGAGTTTGTCACAAATTTTATGCGGCTATTTTTGTCTATTTTATTAAGCAATTTTTTCAGACCGATATAAAAATGATCATCCGGACCCGCCAAAACTAATGGTATCCGCGCATCGGAATCTAAAAACGCATAAATAAGTTGCTCTACATTCTTATGAGGATAAAAATTACCGACATACAAAAAATGTTCTTTTATATTCGACAACTCTCGCTCATTATTAACTGCCGCGTTTATTAAACCATAATTCACACCCTCGCCTATCACATGAATCTTGTTTCGATATTTTTTACCGTACATTTCACACAACCTGCCGGCAACGTAATTAGTTGGAACAATTATTTTTTTGCTGTTTAAAACTTGATTTGCGAACACCAGCTTAAAAACTGCATGTTTGCCGACATAAACCGGATAGAATTTAGTCGATGCGCGACCTGTTTTATAATCGAGCATAATAGTGTCGTGAATCGTCGATATAAACGGTTTACGATACAGCATCGGGTGACCGAAATATGTGAAGTGCATGAGGGTTAAATTATCCTGAGTTATCTGATATAAAAATTTTATCTGTTCAGAAAAACTGTGCCATCGATATGGAGCTATACGTATTTTGACATTTTCCGGATATGATTCAAGCCTTGAAGCATCTTCAGGCAAAATATATAAGAGATATTCAATATTTCCAGATATATTAGGCAGATAATGCAATAAATTTCTTATATATACACCGACTCCTGTTTTAGAGTAAAGCCTGGCGTCAATACCAATTTTATTTACCATTATTTACTGAATATTTTTTTTAAGTCTATTGCCATATAAATCAACCTATTAAATAACTCCGGATATGTTTTGGAATAATGCTTTTTATAAAAAATCTTCATCGAGTCATAGAAATATGTCCGGGTTTTTAATCTGGTGTTTTTATTTCCGGTCTGAATACCGCTTGAGTATTTAAGATGAGTAACTGAATATTTTGGGTAGTACACAATCGAGTAGCCAGCTTTTTTTATCCTGTACGACAGATCGATATCTTCTCCGTACATAAAATAATCTTCATCAAAACCTCTCAAATTATTAAGTATCTCTTTTCGCGTAAGATAAAAAGCGCCGGTTGGAGAATCGATTTCATGCATGCTGCCTAGATTCAAGTGGGTTAAGTGATAACCGCCAAATATCACGCCTAAATATGGAAATTTGCCAAGTAGCGCTTCAAGTTTGATAAAATAACAAAACGAATTCCATGGAGTCGGAAATCCTCTGTGCGACGCTTTATCTATATTTCCGTCTGGTAAATTTACTCTTACAGTAATAACACCCACTTTTTTATTTTGATCCATGTAGCGGATAAGATCATCAAACATAACTTCACCCATGATCACGTCCGAGTTTAGAAAAAGAACATAACGTGAATCAGCATACTTCAAACCCTGATTATTTCCCTTCACGAAGCCGTAATTTTCATTATTTTTTATGAATGTATATTCAACATTACTCTTATTATTTGTTACGTAGGATTCAATAGCGGCTGTCGAACCATCGACAGAAGCGTTGTCGATAAGGATTATTCTCGCTGATATATGTGGTGATTTGGATAAACAGTTACCCAAAGCATTAAGACATGCTATGGTTATTTTTTCCGTATTGTATGACAGAATAATTACCGAAAGATCTTTCATAACGGTATAAATATTATATCAGTTACCAATATTACCGTTTTGGAGATTGTTTCTGACGTCGTGCTTTTCCACCAGTACCTACCTGTCTTCTTTGACGCGTGCGTGGATCCCTTGTAAGGAGACCGAATTCTCTGAGTTTGGCTTTATACCCTTCATCCACCATAATCAAGGCTCTTGACAGTCCATGCCTCACTGCTTCAAGTTGTCCACTGGGACCACCACCTTTGACTGTGATAGATACAACGAATCTTTCCGAAGTATCGGTGATAAGAAGCGGCAATAGACATTGTTTTTTATCATAAGCTGAAGTGTATTTCTTTTCCAGCGGTATACCATTCACGACGTAAGCGCCCTTTGAATATTTTTCTCCGCCGATGCTTACTGGATTTTTAGTTACCAAGTATAGTCTTGCTCTTGAAACCGACTCTTTCCTTCTGCCGGTTGCTTCGTAATATTGAATGTCTTTTGATTTTTTAACCATATTTATTTCAATTTATTAATTATTTTATCTTGTCTCCGTGAGCGTGTTCATTCTCAGGATAGATATATAGTCTGGCTATACGCCTGTCCCTTAATTTATTTTTAGGCAATTTACCCATTACCGCATGTCTAATAATTTCTGAGGGCTTCTCTTGCATCAATCTCTTATAGCCTATCGTTCTCAAACCGCCGGGATAACCTGAAAAATATGTATAAATTTTATCATCTGCCTTTTTACCGGTTACCGAAACATGTTTGGCATTTACAACTACTACGTAGTCGCCCATATCAATGTTCGGGGAATAAGTAACCTTTTTTTTACCCTGAAGAATAGCGGCAATATCATTACAAATTCTACCCAATCGTTTTCCTTTCACGTCTACTACATACCATTTTCTATTTACTTCATTTATTGATGTTGGTTTTGTTGATTGATGCAAATGTACCATATTTATTTCTCGGTTTTAACTTTTTTCTCTTTTGGTTTGATTTTCTTTGGCTTCGATTCAATAACGACCGGCTTTGACCATGTGACCTTTGCCATTCCTGATCCATCGGTTGGGCGGAATAATAATTTTTGAATCCGTACATAGCCGCCGCGTGATGCTTTCGATGCTTCCGATACCTGACTAAAGACTTGATCTACTAAATCGGAAGACCCTAAATACTTTAATAAAATATTTTTATTAGCCTCACTTTTTTCTCCAATTTTTCCAACCAACGTATCAAGATGCTGTTTTAAAGCTTTAGCTCTTTTATGAGTTGTAGTAATACTTCCTCTAAGGAAAAAATTACTTGCGAGCTTACGCAAAAGCATCGAATTAGCATCCTGACCAATACCGAATCTGATTTTTTTTACCTTGTGTCTCATATTGCTTATTTAAGTTCTATTCCCATTTTTTTGAATTCCTGATCGATTAAATCGATTGATTTGCGACCTACACCCTTCATAGTTGCCAGATTTTCCCGTCCTCTTTTGATAAGATCTGCAACTGTCTCTATATTTTCCCTCAGGAGTGCATTTATAACTCTGGAAGGAAGATTGAGCTCATCGATTATTATTTCATCAAGTTTTGCCGTTGCCTCGTCTTCCCTTATCTTCATTTCATCTGCGGATGATGCTGTCTTCTGCACATCTCGACCGGAAAAAATATGAGATAGAGAATCCTGTAAAGCTTTTATTGAGCTAATTAAAGCATCTTTAGGCTTAATACTTCCATCAGTCCATATTTCAAGAATAAGTCTTTCAAAATTCGATTTACGCCCGACTCTTTCTGCTTCAACCTTGAAACTTACTTTTTCGACTGGTGAATAAGATGAATCAACAGCAATAAATCCTGATTCTATATTTTCCTGCTCTTCTGCGCTTACATAACCTCTCCCTGATTTTACAATAGCTTCAATGTTGAGCTTTCCTTTATCATCAGTCACTTCTCCAAGATAAAGGTCTTTATTGACAACAATAGCATCGCCTTCGACTGACGCTCCTGTTACTTTATTTGCGCCTTTGACAACAATACTGACCTTAAACTGCCCCTCGCCTGATGTTTTGAATCTGAGTTTCTTCATATTCATAACAAGATCGAGTGCCGACTCTTTTACTCCTTTTATAGGTGTAAAAAGATGGGGTGCCCCCTCAATTTTCACCTGACTAATTACTGCACCTTCAAGAGAAGATAGCAATGTCCGTCGTAAAGCATTTCCCAAACTATGACCAAAGCTTGGATATAACGGCTCAAAAACAAAACGACCGAAATTATTACCTTCTTCTTCAACCATCGTATGAAATATTGGTTCAAGCATATTAAATATCTAAATTATAACCGCGATATTATCGCGAATAGAATTCAATAACTAATCTAATATTAATCTGTTGTGCGATACTTTCAGTATTTGGCTCAGCCTTTAGACTGCCCGCTGTGCCCTGTCTTTCGAGCCATTCCGGAATGATCAGATCTTTTTTCTCAAGAGATGTTGCAATCGCTGGAATTTTTGCCGAGCTCTCTTTTGCAATTTTAACAACATCCCCTATTCTCACTTGATGGGATGGAACATTCAACATCGTATCATTAAGCGTTATGTGCTTATGTGTGATAAGCTGTCTTGCTGCGGCTCTTGTCGGCGCGAATCCTAATCTATAAACAATCGTGTCGAGTCTTTTCTCCAAAAATCTCGTAAGATATAAGCCTGTGTTGCCTGTTCGCGCAATTGCTTTGGCGAAATAATTTTTCATTTGTCTTTCCGTGACTCCGTACATGAAACGCATTTTTTGTTTTTCTCGGAGCTGCTGAGCATGCTCGGAAACTTTACGTCTTCCTTGGGATCCATGCTGTCCTGGCAAAAGACTTATCTTTTTTAATAAATTAGCTTGAGATTTCGATCCTGGAGTCTTTAAGCCAAGATCCATGTTTTCTCGACGGGCAATTCTATTTTTTGGTCCTGTGTATCTCATAAATAATCAAATTATTATACTCTTCTAATTTTCGGTGGTCGCACACCGTTATGAGGAATCGGGGTCGTATCAACAATTCTCTCAATATCTATCTCACAATTTTTAAGTACTCTTAACGACGCTTCTCTGCCTGGGCCTATACCTTTAACAAAAACATCGACTCTTCTTACTTGGAAATCATTGATTGCTTTTTTAACCGCTGCTTCCGTGGTGACGGTCGCCGCATGCGGTGTTGATTTTCTTGTGCCCGTAAACCCATACATCCCACAAGAACTCACTACTATCGGTTTACCTTTTTCATCTGTAACAGTGACTAGCGTATTGTTGAAAGTCGCGGTCACGTATACGCGACCTTTTTCGACTGTTCTTGTTGTCTTTTTTTGCTTCATATTAAATTTATATTATAAATTTACTTATTTGGCAGGGGCTGCAGGCGCTTTTGCCTGGGTCTGCTCTAATTTTGCCCATACCTCTTTAGTAAGCGCGCCTACTGTCTTTCGCTTACCTCTCTTGGTGCGAGCATTAGATCTGGTTCGCTGTCCATGAACAGGCAAACCTCTCGCATGCCGATAACCTCTATATGTTCCATTTTCTCTCAATCTTTTGATATGCTCATTAATTTCTTCTCGAAGATTACCTTCGACTTTATAGTTTTTTTCTATGAAGCTTGAAATTTTTTTCAATTCTTCCTCTGTGAGATCTTTAACTCTTTTATTTGTAGCTATCTTAGTATTTGCCAAAATATCTCCGGATCTTTTCCACCCTATTCCATAAAACAAAGTTAATGCGTAAGCGATTCTTTTTTCATCAGGCAAAACAATTCCAGCTAAACGTACCATATTTTATTTATCAACCTTGACGCTGCTTGTGTTTCGGGTTTTTGCAGCTAACATATAATTTTCCACTTCTTTTCACTAAAGAACATTGCGGACATATTTTTTTTACTGCGGCTTGTATTCTCATGTCTCTATTATATACGATAAATTATTCTACCCCTTCCAGGATCGTAAGGTGTAATTTCCAACCTCACTTTGTCCCCAGGTAGTATTTTAATATAATTTTTTCTCATTTTACCTGATAAATAGCAAAGTACAACTGTATCTACTTCTTTAAGCTTCACACGAAACAAAGTATTTGGCAGACTTTCAATAACTTCTCCCTCTGCAACAACTACATTTTGCTTCGCAGCAGCCTGAGACTTGGCGGCTTCCGACTGCGTTTGCGTGTGATTGCTCTTTCCTCTGTATCTACCAGTTCTATGAAACATATATTGTATCACAAATTTAAGTTAAAATAAACGAATTTTCTTTAGTGATTGCCACCGATTTTTCAAAACAGGCAGTTAGACTACCATCTCGGCTCGCAATCGACCAATTATCATCAGTATCATAGCGAATATGCTCAGTACCCATCGAATAAATTACCTCTATCGCAATTACCAATCCTTCCGGAATTCGGTAAGTCTTCTCTACTGGTTTATCTAAAAACCCGGGTATTAGCGGATCCTCATGGAGTTCACGGCCGACCCCATGACCGGTAAGATCTTTCAAAATAAAATATCCATTACCATATATCCCATCTTGTATTACTTTCGATATTTCACCGGTAAACATATTATACCTGGCTTTTTTTAAAGCGGCGTGCAAAACATCTTCACCAACAGCCAGGAACTTCAGTTTTTTTTCATCATCGGTACCTCCAACCGCGACTGTGGTGGCATAATCGGTGTGGAAGCCTTTATAATAAGCTCCAATATCTACTGTCAAAATATCGCCCTGCTTTAGGATTTTTTTTGATGGAGGCGTGTGTACTACTTGGTCATTAACAGGCAAACATGTTGTCCATTTATAGCCAGGCACCTTAGTAAAAGATGATTCGGCCCCCTCTGCTTCAATAAGCCTTTTAGCTTCCAGGTCTATATATTCTGTCGTAACACCTGGTTTTATTTGGGGCATAAGCTTATCGACGGCTGCCATCAACCTTTTACCGCAATCTTTCATCGTTTCAATTTCCGCCTTTGTTTTTAGTTCGATCATAATTAAGAAAAATATATCGTACGGTACACCTGTTCAAGCTTATCGTGAAATTCAACCAAAGAAAAATTATTTTTTACTAGAAAATCTGCAAAAGCAATCGTCGCACCCATATTAGTATCTATAAGTTCGCTAATATCCCTCTCTTCTCCTTCGGATATCGATCTTGTCTTGCGGTGAAGCAGCCGATGATAGCGAATTTTTTTGTCAGTGTGCAGTGCTAATATATATATATTTACATCTGAAAAAGTCTTTTTTAGATGTGTGTATTCTTCCCAAGAACGCATACTTTCGACAATTACAATATTATTGCTCTCAAGTGCATTCGCAATTGCTTTTTCATTCAATATAGCAAGCGCAGCCTTACCATGTTTTTTACGTATATCCATCCTCGCCTGCTTTTCAAATTCCTCTGAGTAAGTTCGATGTTTTTCGTTTACCAAATCTAGCACGGCTTGTCCAAAATATATAGACGGTATCTTCTTTTCTTTTAAATAGTTGGCCGCCTCTGTCTTACCGGAACCCGGCAATCCTACAATTGCAATTATTGCTTTATGCCTTTGATGCCATGCATGGATCTGATTTTTTATTAACTGCTTACCTAAACTTTTAAGTATCTCTTCATTTACTTCGTCTATCGAAGTTGTTGCATCAAGTATTGTTAGTTTACCAGCCAGCTGATAATAGTTTATAACCGGATCGGTAAACTTATGAAACACCTCAATGCGTTTTTTTATAGCTTCAATCGTATCATCGTTTCTACCCGTATGATTACGGTAAGCTAAGCGCCACAAGGCATCCTTATCAGGAGTTTCGAGATAAAATACTTTATCTACGTTATTACTAAATTTTTCCGCTTGATGAACCGTTCTTGGAAAGCCGTCCAATATATATCCACGTTGATACTCAGACCTGGATAAGTATTCATTAACAATTTCTATCGTTTTACTATCCGGAATGAGCAACCCGGAATGCATAACATGTTTTACATAGTGCCCCAGGTGTGTTTTTTCTTTTGCTATTTCTCGGAAGATATGGCCTGTAGATAAATAAGGAATTTTAAGCTGATGCGACAGTAAATTTCCTTGTGTTGATTTACCTGCTCCTGGGATACCGATTAATACAATCTTCATTTTGTTTTATATTGTTTCCAATTATCCGAGTTTTTTCTTTTCGCTATGCTCGGTCCTTTTTTTACATCTCCGACAATACTTCATCAGCTTGAGAGCGTTTGTTGTATTGAGTTTATTTCTTTCTGTAACATAGTTCTGGCTCTTACATACACCACAAACCAAGCCAGCAAGAACACGATTGCCTTTTTTTGCCATAGTATTTAATCAACTAAATAATTTATCTGGTAAACTTATCATAACTCTTCATAACAAGTTGCGCCTCTACCATCTTAAAAGTTTCTAGCACAACTGAAACAACTATCAAGATACCGGTGCCTCCGATCACTAAACCAGTAACTCCTGTTAACTTCGATATTATAGCAGGAAGTATGGCGATAATTCCCAAAAATAGAGCGCCTACGGTTGTTATTCTGTATAGAATTTTTTCAAGATACTGTTTAGTTGCTGTACCGGGACGAATTCCGGGGATAAAACCGCCTTGCTTTTGAATTTCTTCGGAAATTTTTTGTGGATTGAAAACGATGATCGTGTAGAAAAATGTAAACGCAATAACCAAAACAAAGTAGAAAAAATTATAAAAGAATCCATTGGGATCAAATGTAGTTGCGAGAAATTTAGCGACTGCCGAGAGTGTTTTATTATCAGAAAATTGAAGAAAATTACCTATTAATTGAGGGAATAACACAAAAGAAACAGCGAAAATAATTGGGATAACTCCGGCTTGATTCAATTTAAGTGGCAAAAAATTAGAAGCCGCCTGATACATACGATTACCTTTAATCCTTTTTGCATAATATACTGGAATTCTTCTCACGGCTTGACTTATAAATACAACTGCAGCTATCACCCCCACGGACACAACTATAAATATAATTACGTTAATGATGAGCTCCTGATTTACAACAGATAACGTTCTACCAATAAGCACCGGCAATCTTCCAACTATACCTGCAAATATAAGAAGTGATATCCCATTACCCAAACCCATCTCCGATATAAGCTCACCAAACCAAATAAGAATGAATGTGCCTGCAACTAAAGTAAATATGAATGAAAAAAATTGAATTATAGTAAGACTTCCGATAACATTCTGATTTTTAAGAAGAACATATATGCCGACTGCCTGAACAACCGTTAATGGAACTGTAAGAATCCTAGTATACTGATTAATCTTGAATCTGCCGTAATCACCTTCCTTGGCGAGTCGCTCCAACTGCGGAAAAATAGATGTCCCGAGCTGTATTACTATAGAAGCATTGATGTAAGGATTTAGCCCTAAAGCCATTACTGAAAAATTGACAAGAGTACCACCTGAAAAAATATCTAGTAAAGATAAAAACTGACTCTGAGCAAAAAGCTCACGTAGCTTAAGAAGATCTATAGCGGGAACAGGAATAAATGCAAACAGCCTGAAAGCAAAAAAAATAAATAAGGTAAAAATAGTCTTTCTTTTTAGCTCACGATCCCGAAAGAGGAGATTCAGTTTACCAAAAATTTCTTTCATATAGCCCGGACTTCCCCGCCGGCAGCCTCTATCGCTTGTCGAACCGATTTCGAAACTGGTAACGACACAATCAGTTTCTTTTTAACCTCACCTTTTCCGACGATTTTCACTCTGGTAACTTTATCATCGACTATACCTTTCGAGACTAATACATCCATGTTAACATCGTCCGTGTCGATTTTGTTTAACACATCAATATTTAATGCGAAATTTCTCTCTTTGATTGCATTATTTCTATTTTTTCCTCTCAAAAGGGGAAATCTCTTTACCATTCTACCCTGTCCACCTTCAAATGCCAAAGGAATTGATTCTCTTGCTGCCTGATGTCGGGTTGTCCCTCTGCCTGATTTTGCACCAGAACCAGAACCCACTCCTCTTCCCAGTCTTTTTTTTCTACGGTAAACTAATTTTGGTAAATTTGAAAGTATTTTATTCATATTAATTTCTTTTTTTCAAACGCTTAAGAGCTTCCATAACCGCATAAGTGTTAACGATCTGATTTCTTGTTCCTATAATTTTACCTGAAGCGTTCTGTATTCCTGCTAAATTCAATAGTGTCCGGACGACGCTTCCGACTTTGAGCCCTGTACCTTCAGGCGCTGGTTTGAGCAGCAATCTGGCCGATTTATACTTAAGCTCTATCTGATGTGGCAAGGTCGTTTTATAGACCGGAACCTCCAACATATGCTTCTTAGCCTTTGTGATTGCCTTCTGTATGGCTGGAGGCACTTCCAAGCCTCTTCCAATTCCAATTCCTATCTTACCTTTTTTATCACCCACAACAACCAGTGCGGAAAAAGTAACATAATTACCGCCGGAAGTTTTCTTAGAAACTCTCCTAATTAATAGGACTTTTTCGTCAAATTTTTTTTCTTCTCTTCTTTCATCTCTATGATCACGCATAATTATCCCTAAATGATAAATTAAATCTTAAGACCAACTTCTCTTAACCCTTCAGCGAGTAATTTGACTCTGCCTTTGTATGCAAATTTTGATCGATCAAACACTCCTGCGGTAATCTTTTTTTCAATCAATGCCTTACCGATCATGCGACCAACTTCCTTTGCTTGTTCAGACTTTGAAATCTTATCTTTTGATTTCGCTAATTTAGCGCTGGTTGCTGCTGCTAAGGTGGTCCGTGAAATATCGTCTATAGCCTGCGCATAAATATATTGATTCGATCTGTGGATAGCTATCCTCGGGCGTTCTCCACTTCCCGATATTTCAGCTCTCACTCTTCTTTTTCTTCTAAGCGCTTTGTCTTTTGTGATAATCATGTTAAATTATGCCGCAGCTTTTTGAGCCTTCTTACCCGGCTTCAACTTAATAACTTCACCTTCATATCTTATACCTTTGCCTTTATATGCATCGGGTTTTTTAAGTATTTTTATCTGATATGCAACCTGGCCTACCAATTGCTTGTCAACGCCAGAAACTACAATTTTATTATTTCCTTCAACCTGAAATGTGACGCCTTCTACCTTCTTATAAACAACCAGATGAGAAAATCCGATTTTAAGATTCAAATCACTTCCCTGTAACTTTGCTGTGTAGCCTGTTCCAACTATCTCCAATCTCTTTGACCAGGGAGTTTCTACTCCAGTTACTCCATTAGCAATAATCGACCTCATCAGTCCGTGCTTCGCTTTTGTAACCTTACTCTCATCTAGTCTTTTTAGCACAAGAGTATCTCCTGTTTTTTCGGCTTTTATCTCAGAGGGCAAGACAACCTGCATATGACCTTTCGATCCTTTGATCTTTACAATCTGATCTTCCAGGGTTAACTGCACTCCTGCTGACAATGTTACCGGTTTTTGACCAATTTTTGACATCTTACCAAATTTCAAATAATAACTCGCCACCAATTTTTTTCTTGAATGCTTCTTTATTAGTCAATATTCCTTCGGGAGTAGAAATAAGTGCATACCCTAGTCCGCCGATAACCGGCTTAAGATTCTTAGCTCGGGTATACCATCTTCTGCCCGGTCTGCTTGCGATTTTTACTCCTGTGACGGCCGGATTACCCGCATCGTAGGTCAAGGTTATGTTCATTGTTTTCACAACTTCCCCCTCAACTTCATATTGCTTCACATATCCAAGACTCATTAATTTCTTTATAACAGCTTCTCGAAAATTCGAATGAGGCGACTCGACTATTTCTCTTTTTGCTGAATAGCCGTTTTTTATTCGAATTATAAGATCTATTATTGGGTCTGTCATATATTAGTTAATTATTATGTTTTATCTGCTGTTCTCTTTGTAACTTTACCATGACCTCTGAATGTACGCGTCGGTGAAAACTCTCCTAATCTGTGACCAATCATCGATTCAGAGACGTAAACTTCAATAAATTTTCTCCCATTATGGACACCGAAAGTATGCCCGACAAACTCTGGAGGAATTTGACAGCTGCGTGCCCAAGTATTTATGACAACTTTCTGTCCAGCTTTTTTTTGCTTTACTACTTTTCCAAGCAATCTTTCATCTATGAACGGTCCTTTTTTTAGTGATCTACTCATATATATATAAATTTATCCATTAAAAGAACATATTATAACTTACCAGGAAACTTTTTTCACTCCCGGAATTTCTCCATCTAGAGCTTTCTTTCTAAAACAAATACGACATAAACCAAATCTTCGCATGTAACTTCTTGCTCTTCCGCAAAGCGGACAGCGATTCCTGTTTCTTGTTGAAAACTTCTGCTTTTTTAGAAATTTTACTTCATCGGATAATTTTGCCATATTTCTAGATTAATTTGTCTTAAATGGTATGCCTACAACTTCATATAATTTCTGACCCACTTTCGGATTCATAGCCGTCGATACGATAGTTACCTGCAAACCTCTTACTTTATCTATAGAATCAAACTCTATTTCCGGGAATAATGTCTGCTCAGCAAATCCCAGATTCAGATTGCCATGTTGATCGATCGCTGTTTTCGAAATTCCTCTAAAATCTCGAATACGGGGTATAACCACTTTTACCAATTTTTCCAGGAATGCGTACATTTTCTTTCCTCTAAGAGTCACCTTCACTCCCAATGGCATACCTTTTCTTACCTTAAATGCCGATATTGATACACGGGCTTTGGTAACGACTGGCTTCTGGCCGGTAATAACCGTTAATTGTTCTACGATTTTTTCTATCACTCCCTTGCTTACAACTGCCTCACCCGCACCAACGTTGACAACCACCTTTATAACTCGTGGTGCAGCCATTGGATTTGTTATTTTAAGATCTTCCATGATCTTTTTTTTCATCTCCGTATTGAATTGTTCCTGGAATGACATATTGATTGTTCTTAAATAATACTCTTGCACTTTTTGCAAATTCTATTTTTTTTACCCTTTTTCACTTCATATCCAACTCTTGCGACTTTACCACATTTCGGACAAATAAGAGATAATTTAGCAACATCGATTGGCCTGGGAACATCTACTATACCTCCCTGTGGCATTTGCTCACTTTTTTTAACATGCTTCTTAAACTTATTTATTTCCGGAATGATAACTTTATTTGTCTTATCATACACGCGCTCAATTACACCTTCACGGCCACTATCACGACCGGCAAGAATTTTAACTTTATCACCTTTTTTAAGTTTCATATAATTTGAGATTAATAAATCTCCGGCGCCAAACTGGCAATTTTATTAAATCCATTATCTTTTACTTCCTTTGCGATCGGACCAAAAATACGGCTGCCTTTTGGATCCTTAACGTCTTTGCCTTGTAAAATTGCTATTGCATTGTCATCAAATCTGATATAACTACCATCCGATCGTCGAAATTCTTTTCTTGTTCTGACGATCACTCCATAAACAACTTCTCCTTTTTTTACCTGTCCAAAAGGTAAAGCTTCTTTGACCACAGCTGTTATAACATCTCCAATTTTTGCTATTTTCATCCGACCTCTTTTTGGCACACCGATCATCTGAGCTTTTTTAGCCCCTGTATTGTCGGCTACATTCATCATTGTTCTTAATTGCAACATACTTAGGATTCAACAACTATAAACTTTTTATCTTTAGAAATCGGCCTTGTTTCTCTTATCGTGACAACATCTCCTTCATTGGGCTTTTTACCTTCATAATGAGCTTTTAGTTTTTTTGATCTGATGATTACTTTATGGTATACGGCATGACGAAATTTTCTCTCAATTTTTACAACTACTGTTTTCTCCATTTTATTTGAAACTACTGTTCCTGTTAAAGTTTTCGACATATTTTATATTAATTTACGACTTTGATTCTTCTGTCTTTTTATTTATAAGCGTTAATGCGATGGCTAGCTGCTTTCTTTTTTTTGAAATGATATTCGTATCCTTGACATTACTGCTTTTTCTCTCTAATCTCGCAATGGCAATAGACTCTCTAAGAGACTTTATCTCATTCAATAACTCTGACTTTGATTTTTTATTTAATTCGCCGACTATTTTTCTCATATTTCTTTATTTACAAACTGGGTCGTTACCGATAATTTTGCCGCAACATCGCGAAAAACTTTTCTTGCCTCTGTTTCCGGCACGCCCTCAAGTTCAAACAAAATTCTTCCTGGCACAACAGAAGCTACAAAGTGAGAAACGTCTCCTTTACCGGCACCCATGGTAACTTCCGGCGGTTTCTTAGTAAAAGGCTTATCAGGAAATATTCTTATCCAGAATTTTCCGTTTTTTCTGGTTGCTCGTGCCAATATGACACGGACCGCCTCTATTTCCCGGTCCTTTATCCAGCCTTTTTCAAGAGACATGATTCCATAGGAACCATAAGACAACTCAGCGCCTTTTACAGCTATTCTTCTCCAAATACCTCTAAACTGTTTTCTATATTTTTGTCTTTTTGGTGCCAACATAATATTTTATCTACAAATCCATATCTTAATTCCTACATATCCTGATCTTGTAAGAGCAGGGTGAATCGCGTAATTCACATCTTCTCTGATCGTCGACGTCGGAATCGTACCTTCAAAAAACTTTTCTCTTCTTGATATTTCAGCTCCACCGATACGTCCACCTAGCTGTATTTTAATACCTTTAGCTCCAGCTTCCATAACGCGACTCATTGCGTTATGCACAACCGAACGGTGTGGAAATCCCCTCACCAATTTATCTGAAATAAGCTGTGCAACATAATATGCGCTTAAATACGGTTTTTTAACCGGCTCTATCTTAAGGTCGACCTTTATTTCTTTTTTCTTCTTATCGGTAGACAAGTTTGAAACTATCATACTCTTTACCTCTTCAAGACCCTTACCTCCACGACCAATAATCATACCAGGCTTAACCGAATGAATAATTACTGTAATTTTATTAATAGCTCTTTCAATCTCTATCTGAGTTACCGATGCAAACGCAAATTTTTTCATCAGTTGCTCTCTTATTTTGATGTCAGATATAAGAGATTTTTTATATAAATTTTTACTGGAAAAAAACCAGCGCGACTCCCAGTTATATATAACTCCGATTCTAAGACCTTTTGGATGTACCTTTTGTCCCATACTTTATTTTGAATTTTTACCAACTACTTTTTTTATGCTCTTTCGCACGACTTTACGTTTAGGTTTTTCTGCTGTTTCTTGTACAACCTCATCATCTTTTTTTTGATCATCTGCTACTATTTCTAGCTGTTTTTTTGCACCTGATGAGACCAAAACAATTTTCACATGCGAATAACGTCTTTTATATCCGCGGGCACTACCTCTACCTGCCGGATTAAAACGCTTTAATTTCTGTCCTTCTTCGACAAAAAAAGTTTTAAATTGTAACAAACTATCATCAACCTTTAAAGTGTTTTTTGCATTCGATATCGCCGACTTGATTGCTTTATATAATATTTTTGCCGAATTATCAGGCATATAAGCCAGTACTTCGACTGCATTAACCGGTTTCATTGACTTTACACGCGGTAATAAAAATCTTACTTTTTTAGGTGCGATTTTTAAATTTTTTAAATAGGTTATCGATTCCATATTATTTTCTTTTTTCTACTATAAATTTATTCGATGCTTTCTTCTTCCATCTCGTCCTAAAACCTCGGGCTGGCTTCCCCCAAGGAGTCTTAGGATGCATACCTTCGCCGGAACGTCCTTCACCACCACCGTGCGGATGACTACGCGGATTTTGAGCAGTTCCACGGACAGTCGGTCGGATACCCATTAATATTTTTCTACCTGCTTTACCTAAAATCCGATCTTTATGCTCAACATTACCCACTCGACCGATTGTAGCATAACAGTCCTTAAAAAACATTCGAACTTCACCAGATGACAATTTGAGATGTACGTAATTATCATCTTTAGCCAAAACAACCGCAAAATTACCAGCACCTCTTATAATTTTTCCTCCCTGACCCGGGTGCATTTCGATATTATGTATTTCTATACCAATCGGGATATTTTTTAAAGGTACGGCGTTTCCTGTTTTTATATCTGCTCCTGCACCTGCCAATACCGTATCACCGACCTTTAAATTTACCGGATGTAATATATATCTCTTCTCACCATCCTGATACTCTATTAATGCTATATAAGCATTTCTATTGGGATCATACTCTATTCTGGTAACTTTACCGGACACATCACGCTTATCACGACGAAAATCAATAATTCGATAATATCTTTTTTGCCTCGAGCCCTGATGTCTGACAGATATTTTCCCGGAGTGATCGCGTCCAGAGTGTTTCTTCAGAATTTCGATTAGCCCTTTTTCCGGTTCCTGCGTCGCTGGTATATATAATTTTGTCATATTTTATGTCTGTGGAAATAATTTTATTTCTCCCTCACTTACTTTAACAAAGGCAATTTTTTTATCTGGCAATTGCTTTTTATTCGCTGATTTTCCAAATCTTCTAGATTTACCTTTATGCATCAATGTTCTTACTGAGTCAATTTTAACCTTATAAAGTTTCTTTAGCGCTTCGGTAATTTGATTTTTAGATGCAGAGGACGATACTTCAAACATATAAACTTTGTTTACAGCAAGACCAGATGCTTTTTCAGTCAATACCGGCTTTATCAAAACGTCAGTAATCAACATAAGATTATGATAAGAATCTCTTCTTTAAAACTTCTATCGCCTCTTTAGTAAAGGTGAGTATTTCTGTGTTTATAATACTGTAAGGATTAATGGAACCGACATCTATTACGGAGATATATGGGATATTTCTTGCACCAAGAGATAAAGTATTCTTATCATCTGAATGAATAATAATCATGTTCTTTTTATTTTGTACTCCCATTTTAACTAACAACGAGCTTACATTTTTTGTTTTCGGATCTATATGTAACACTTCATTTGAAACACACATGACGGCACCATCATGAGCCTTTTGAGAAAGCGCCACTAATAAAGCTTTTTGCTTTTGCTTCTTGTTCATTTGTAATGAATTATTTCTTGGCCTTGGTCCGAATACGACTCCACCTCCAACAAAAACCGGCGCTTTAATACTGCCATGACGTGCTCTACCGGTACCTTTCTGACGGTAGATTTTCCTTGTAGAGCCGGTTACTTCACCTCTTGTTTTAGTCGAGGCGTTATATTCGCGGTTATTATAGAGATAAACTCTGACATATTGAGCAAGTAGTTTATTATTTACCTCAATGTTGAATATTTCTTTTGGAAGTTCAATAGAATCGGTATGAGTACCATCTGCATTATATACCGGAATATTTTTTTCAATTTTAGATTTTCTTTTAGTGTCTGCCATAGTAATACGTAAATTAATTTTTTCCTCTTACCTCAACTAATGCTCCGATGTTACCAGGAACTAATCCTTTGACAACAATTGCTGAATCAGATACTGAAACTACAGATAGTCCTTGTACTGTTACTCTATCATTACCCATTCTGCCCGCCATGCGTTTTCCACGATATACTCTACCGGGTGTTGTGGTTTGACCCATCGATCCTGGGGCACGATGTCTATCGGACTGTCCGTGAGTTTTCGGACCACCAGCAAATCCGTGTCGTTTTACTACACCTTGAAAACCCTTACCCTTTGATGTTCCTGATACATCTACAATCTCGCCTTTCTTAAAAAAAAGAGTTGGTTTGAGCTCGCTACCTAAAAATATTTTAGACTCACCGATTTGAAAGCCGGTTTTTCCTTCTTCTTGAATGTATTTAAGATCTATATTTAATTTATCTACTCTAATCTCGCGCAAAAAACGAAGCGGGGTTTTCACTCCCGCTTTTTCAATCTGTCCACGCGATGGTTTATTAATCGATTTTGCTTTCTGTATACCAAGCTTAACCGCAAGAACTTTTGTGTTATCTTTCGGAGAAGGTTTAATATCTATAATATAACAAGATTGAGTTTCAATTGAAGTGACCGGGATTCTAATTCCTGCATCATCAAATAATTGCGACTGATTTTGTTTTTTTCCTAAAATAAAACCTGACATATTATCGTAACAAAAAAAATGGCCCAGACAGGGCCTTAATCTGTCCGTAAATCCGGAAACTACCGGAACAAAAAATTTTCCTTAAATCGGAAAATTATCATCGATTGAAATTATATACCAAACTGCTAGATTATGCAATACATTCATATCAGGAAATCTAGCCTTCTACCCATACAAAAAAACATTACATTTTGACCTCTACCCAAACTCCTGCTGGTAGTTCAAGATGCATTAATGAATCGATAGTTTGATTTGTAGGGTTAACGATATCGAGAAGTCTTTTATGAATTTTAAAACCGAAATGTTCTCTTGAGTCTTTATCTATGAATGTTGACTTAGTAACGACAAAAACTGATTTTTTTGTAGGGAGAGGAACAGGTCCTTGAATAGAGGCTCCTGTTTTGATGGCTGTATCCACTATCTTCTGACATGTCTCATCGACAAGTCTATGATCGTAAGCTTTTAACCGGATTCGAATTCTACCTTTTGGCATATTTTTATAAAGTGCAAATATCTACAGTCGTATTATACATTATTCTCTTAAATCTGCAAATGATTCTGTAATTATTTATACTTTAATTTTTAAAGGGAAATGCTATACCCGCAATTGGATAACCCAAAGCGGGTATAGCACTAACAATTATATTACTTAATAATTTTGGTGATAACTCCGGCACCAACCGTATGACCACCTTCGCGAATTGCGAATTTAAGACCCTCTTCAAGAGCAATAGGATATATTAATTTCGCATCTATCTTAATATTATCCCCAGGCATGACCATCTCGACTCCTGCCGGAAGATTAAGTTCACCGGTAACATCTGTGGTTCTGATATAGAACTGTGGACGATAACCTTTGAAGAATGGGGTGTGTCTTCCGCCTTCTTCTTTTGTAAGGACATATATTTCCGCCTCAAATTCGGTGTGAGGGGTTACACTTCCTGGTTTTGCAATTACCTGACCACGTTCAATATCGTTCTTTTCAACACCTCGAAGAAGGGCGCCAACATTGTCGCCTGCTCTAGCTTCATCAAGTGTTTTTCGGAACATTTCAATTCCGGTGATAACAGTCTTGGTTGTTTCTTTGACACCAACGATTTCAACTTCTTCGTTTACTTTGATAACGCCTCTTTCAACTCTACCTGTAGCAACTGTTCCACGTCCTGAGATTGTGAATACATCTTCGACCGGCATAAGGAACGGTTTGTCCAAAGGTCGTACTGGTTCCGGAACGTATTCGTCGACCGCTTTCATGAGGTCTTCGATAGCTTTTATTGATGCGGCATCATCTTCAAGAGCCTTGAGAGATGAACCTTTAATGACCGGAACTTTATCTCCAGGATATTTATACTTAGTAAGAAGGTCGCGAACTTCCATTTCGACTAGGTCGATAATCTCTTTGTCCTGTACCATGTCGACTTTATTAAGATAAACAACGATTGCCGGAACGTTAACCTGTCTTGACAAAAGAATATGTTCTCTTGTTTGAGGCATAGGACCGTCCGGGGCGGAAACAACTAAAATTGCTCCGTCCATTTGAGCAGCACCGGTGATCATGTTTTTGATATAGTCAGCATGACCTGGGGCGTCGATGTGTGCATAATGACGCTTGTCTGTTTCGTATTCCGAGTGATGTATATTAATAGTAACTCCGCGTGCCTTTTCTTCTGGAGCTTTATCGATTTCTTCGTATTTAAGAAATTGTGCCTGTCCTTTTTTGGAAAGAACATAGTGGATTGCAGAAGTAGTTGTAGTTTTACCATGATCCACATGGCCAATGGTACCAATATTTAAATGAGGCTTATTTCTCTGAAATACACCTGTAGCCATAGTATAAAAAATAAATTAATAAATAAAGATCAGAAAAAATTTCTTTATCCCTTATAATAATCGGCTCTCTAAAAAATGTCAAGGCCTTTTTTACCTTCATCATGCTACAATGACTCCATGTTGAACCCACAACAAAAAAAAGCCGTGGAGCTGAATAAAGGACCGGTGCTTATAGTTGCCGGTGCGGGTACTGGTAAGACAACAGTTATTGTCGAAAAAATAAAACACCTGATCTTAAAGAAAAAAGTCCGGCCAGAAAAAATACTTGCACTGACCTTCACCGAAAAAGCAGCGGCCGAAATGGAGGAACGCGTGGATCAAAGCCTTCCCTATGGCATGTTTCAGATGTGGATTTCGACCTTTCATTCATTCGCGGATCAGATACTAAGAGCTCACATAGGTCACATAGGCATCGATCCGGGCTACAAGCTTATGGGCGATGCTGAAACGGTTTCATTTCTCAAAAAAAATCTGTTCCTATTTGAATTAGAATATTTCCGCCCCATTGGCAACCCGAATAAATTTTTGCATTCACTTATACAGCACTTCGACCGCCTTCGAGATGAAAACATTAGTCCCAATGAGTATTTACAGTATGCAGAAAAACAAAATTTGAAGAGCGATTTGACCGAAGAAGAAAAGAAAAAAACACTGGAGCTGGCTCGGGCATATAAAAAATTTCAGGATTTGAAAGTAAAAAATAGTAAGCTTGACTTTGCTGATCTAATTTACCACCTTCTCGAACTGCTTCATAAAAGACCCAATATTCTAGCCCAGTTGAAAGAACAGTTTGAATATATTTTAGTCGATGAATTCCAGGACACAAACATAGCACAGTATCTCCTGATAAAACTGTTAGCACCGCCTTCAAACAAAGTAAAGTTGACTGTCGTCGGCGACGATTCGCAGGCGATATACAAATTTCGTGGCGCATCGGTTTCGAATATATTGCAGTTTATGAAAGACTATTCAGAAGCCGAATCCGTTACTCTGAATAAAAATTATCGCTCCAATCAGGTACTTCTGGACTATGCCTATCGACTAATAAAAAATAACGATCCGGATACGCTCGAATCCCAGCTGGGAATTTCTAAGGAGCTGAAAGGGACAAAAAAAGGGGACAAAGACACTTCATTACAATTATATATAGGCAGCAATTCGGATAATGAAGCAGATTATATAGTTAGATCGATTCTCGAACAGACAAAAGCCGACAAAGACCTCAAATACTCGGATATAGCAATTCTTGTTCGAGCAAATAAACATGCCGAACCTGTTATAGCTTCCCTTAATCGAGCAGGCATCCCCTATCGCATTTGGGGGAAATCGGCACTTTATAAGCAGCCGGAAATCAGGGATTTGATCGCGTACTTAAAAACTTTGCGCGATCCGTACGACTCGGCCTCTTTTTACCGCATACTCACGATGTCGTTAATCGATATTGACCACCATGATATCAGCCTTCTCACCGGCTTTGCAAAGAAAACATCTCTATCTTTAACTGTTGCTATGGAGGTTTACGCCTCCCTTTTCAATAATGAATGGTATCTGCCACAGTACGATGTTTATCGTCCGCATATTCCGCTGTTTTCGGAATCGACCAAATCAAAGCTGACTAAGCTAACAGCAATGTTAAGAAGACACCAGAATCTTATAAAAACACATACGGCAGGACAAATACTTTATTATTTTCTTGAAGACATCGGATATCTTAAAAAAATGGCCTCATCCAGGACGGATTTCGAAGAAAAATCCGTTATTAATATATCTCATTTTTTTAACAAGCTTAAATCACTCGAAGGCGAACAGGAAGACAGCTCCGTTTCGGCTGTTGTCGACTACCTAGAAACAAGTCTTGAAATCGGAGAATCGCCAAATATGCTTGAAGCAGACAAAAATAGTTACAATGCTGTGAACATACTCACAGTCCATGCGGCAAAGGGACTTGAATTTCGAGTCGTATATATCTTGAATCTAGTACACGGACGCTTTCCGACATATAACAAAAGGGAAAGCATACCAATTCCTGACGAGCTTATAAAAGAGATACTGCCGCAGGGAGATTTTCATACTCTCGAAGAGAGGAGATTGTTTTACGTAGCCTTAACAAGAGCAAAAGAAAAATTATTTTTAACCGGGGCAAGATTTTATGGAGATGGTAAAAGGCAGCGTAAAATTTCACCATTCGTAATAGAAACAGTCGGTCAGGAAAAAATAACTCAAGTCACCAGCGAATATAAAGATACAAACAACCAGCTGACTATATTCGACTTCAAACCACAGGAACTAAAACCTCAACAATCAGCAAAAGATGATAAAAATGAAATTAAAGTAATAAACAACCTGTCGAATTTTTCATATTCACAACTGGAGAGTTTTTCTGTCTGCGCACTACAATACAAATATCTATATGTACTAAAAATTCCCACCACCCCGTCGGCTGCTGCCTCTTTCGGCGAAAGCATCCATAAAACGCTGCAGCGTTTTTATATGGATTTCCAAAAAAATAATACTGTAGATCTGGAATATTTGCATAAATTATACAAACGACTATGGATACCTGTGGGGTATGAATCCGCAGCGGATGAAGCTTACCGTAAAAAAAAGGGTGAAGAAATGCTTACCGGATTTTATAAAAGTTTTCATGATAAACATAAATCGATAATAGGAGTTGAAAAATTATTTAAGATTAAAATCGATACTGATATATATATAACCGGAAAAATCGACCGAATCGACCAGGCAGCGGAGGACGGGATAGAAATCATCGACTATAAAACCGGGCGAATGCCTGATGAAAAGGAACTGAAGAAAAATCTGCAGCTTTCAATATATGCATTGGCAGCAACAGACCCCTCCATGTTCGGCAAAAAAATCGATGATGTTCATCTGACATTCTACTATCTCAACGACAATAAAAAAATCACCTCAAAAAGATCGCAGGAGGACCTTATGGAAGTTAAACAGGAAATCAGAAAGAGGGCTAACGAAATTAAAGTGAGTCATTTTAAGGCAAATCCAGGTCCATGGTGCAAATTCTGCCAATTTAACCTTATTTGCGATGCCGGCAGTAATTACCTTAGCAAATAATGATATAATCCATCCTAATGGCTCCACGAATGACTAAATATACAAAAAAACTAGGCGAAGTTGGGATTCCGGCGTTAACATGGATAATAATAACCTTTCCACTATGGTTTTCGCCTTTTCATCCTGCGGTCGTTGCTTATTTCATCATCGCCTTTGATCTGTATTTTTTATATAAATCGGTCATGACTTCTTATTATGCAGCAATTTCATATAGACAAATACTCGCATACCGTAAAATCAATTTTTCGGAAAAAATTTCAGGTTCGGATTATGCGAAAAATATCATTCACTGTGTGATTATTCCCAACTATAAGGAACCTCTGGAAAAACTTGCAGAAACAATAGAAACTTTAACAAAATCAAATTACCCTTACAAATCAATCGTGCTTCTTCTTGCTTTTGAAAAAAGAGAACAGGAAGCAGAGGCGAAAGCAACAGAACTTAAGGCGCGTTTTGGCAATTTCTTTATGGATATAATCACCTCTTACCATGAACTTCTGCCCCACGAAGCACCTGGCAAAGCGAGCAATCAGACGGCCGCAGCCATAAAATTCCTAAAGTACTGCGAAGAACACGGGTGGGATGAAAAAAAAGTACTGATCACCATCTGTGATGCCGACAGCGTCCTGCCTGAAAATTATTTCTCGTACCTTACATATGAATTTATAAACGACACTGATCGTAATTACCACTTTTACTGGGCGCCGGTATTGCTTTATAATAATTTCTGGAAACTGCCTTTTTTTGTCAGAATCCAGGCAACTCTATCATCTATCCTTAGGATCGCCTTTTTATCGCAGAAAGACCATCTTATTCATATTTCAACTTACTCGACAAATCTTTGGCTGCTGAAGCAGATTAATTTTTGGGATGTGGATATTATTCCGGAAGACTGGCATATTTATTATCAGGCTTATTTTACTTTCGGCGATAAAGTGCGCACGCTGCCGCTTTACACAATGATTAACGGCGATGCCGTTTACTCAGGAAGTTTGAGAAAAACATTCCTAAACAGATATGACCAGGAAAAACGCTGGGCATGGGGCGCAACAGATATTAGTTACGCCTGGAACAAGATGTTCGTTACACCGACGATTCCATGGTCTTCTAAACTTAAAAAAGTACTGTTCCTTATGGAAACGCATTTATTTTGGCCAACTTCTTTCTTCATACTCACCGTGAGCGCATCCATTCCACCCCTAGTAAATCCGGTATTCAAACGAACGGTGCTGGGTTTCCTCCTGCCGCAATTATCAGGAATTATTCTTACAACTGCCTCAGTGCTTCTTGTGCTATATATATATCTAGATATCAAACTGCGCCAGGATCTTAAAGTAAAAACAAAAATCCATTACCTTCCGATACTTTTTGTGCAATGGTATTTGCTTCCGGTTGTTTCCTTCGTGCTGTCATCTTTACCTGCCCTTGAAGCTCACACCAGAATGCTTCTTGGAAAAAAAATTAAATATAAAGTGACGGAAAAAGTATAAAATATCATATGTTCTGGCTGATATATACATACACTCCACTGAAATTCTTTGTCGAGCCTTTCTGGAGAGATGAGGCGTTTTCTTTCGTCCTCGCCAACAAAAACATAATCGATATTCTTTTTTTTACGGCTAAAGATTTTAATCCGCCGCTTTACTATATAATCTTGCATTATTGGATGATGATTTTTGGGAGTTCCGAGATAGCGCTAAGGACGGTATCGCTACTGTTTTACTGGGGCACCATGTATATACTTTTCGACTCAATGCTGGATCTGTTTAAGTTTAGTTATAAAAAAGCTGCGATTTATTTGTTTCTATTTATAATCAATCCCGTTTTGTGCTTTTACGCGTTCGAAGCGAGAATGTACACCCAAATGGCATTTCTGTCCGCATTATCCTTTTACAGTCTGTTCACAAATAAAAAACGTCTACATCTGTTTTCATTAGTGTTTGGATTGTACACGCACTATTTCATGGTTTTTGTCTGGCTGATGCAATATATTATAGTAATCACTAAAGGAAAGCTTATCGGCGACCGGCCTCAAATAAGAAAATCACTAAATATCGCCGCAATTGCATTCCTGCCTTGGTGTCTTTTTGTCGCTTCTCAAAAGAATCTCAGTTCTTCCGAATTTTGGATAAATAAGGTCAGACTCGTCGACATATTCAACATGCCCGCAATCATGTATACGGGCACCGAGCCTTACCTTGAGTATTTTAAGCAGCAGGAAAAGTTATTTTTACTACCTTTAACATTCCTTTCCCTCCTTATATATATTATATTAACGACAGGCTGGCTCAAAAAGAAATCTGAAATATTCGGACATCTTTTATTGTGGGGATTATCCGTGCCAGCCGTGCTTGTAGTTATTTCACTGTTTAAGCCGTTGTTTCTGCCTAGATATCTTTTGTTCTGCGTTCCCGGACTACTTCTTAGTTTGGCTTACAGCATAGATATTATGCGTCGAAAAGCGAAACTGCTCTTTTTCACTTTGCTGACTGTTATGACTTTATTATTACTCGGAATGCAGATAAGTTACAGAAACAGGGGCCGAGACAAACATGTAGAATCGCTTAAAATAATTGCAGCCACGGCAAAAAGCCGCGATGTTGTGTATGTCGAATCATCACTAGATTATTTCACGGCCTGTTATTATTTTGATGAAAAAAGAACTTACGTTTCCGGTATAACCCATGATGAGTTTCGCACCTATAACGGAAAAGCCCTTATACCAAAAGAAAAATTCGCGACCGAACCTCCCTTTTTCCCGGCAAAAGCTTATGTCCTCAAAGAAGATGGCACTTATGAAGTTAATGTTGCCTATTAGCATATTTATGACGCGAGGCGATCTCGATAAAATTCGAAAGAATAATCCGGCCGTCGGTGCGATTCGGATACACTTCAGGATGGAATTGCACTCCATAGATAATCTTTGTTTTATGCTTGACGGCCTCGATTCCGGAATCAGAATCAGCCAGTAACTCAAAAGAATCCGGTACTGCTTCTGTACGGTAGGTGTGATTTTCATAAACCAGAGGTCTGCTTAGCGTGTGAAAAATATCATCAGTATGTCTAATATTTATTTTTTTTACACCCATTACTCGTCTGCTATGTCGCATTGGCCTGACTCCGAATGCGTCACTGATCAGCTCAAAGCCCAGACATATGCCAAGAAGCGGAATGGTTGTATTTTTAATTATGGATTCTTCATGATTATAAGTATCTTTATACCACTCTATGCTGTAATTACTGCTGCCCGTGAGTATTAAAGCGTCATACGTTTTCAAATCGACGCCGTGCAGATCTGTATGCCGGCGGATTTCCAGATTATGATCCGATAAGAGTCGTGTAAAGTTGTGAAGCACTCTCGTGCCGTTATTAATGATTAAAATGTTCATATATTTTTTTTCGAGAAGTGCTTGTATAAAGGGTAGTACATATCATTTTCCCTCTCCGTGTAAAACTTATCGTCAATCCGATCGTTACAAAACTCTACCTTATCGGCTCCGCGGATGATAACCATTGGTGTATATTTGTGCATCTGCGATGATTCACCCATGTAAAGTCCGGCGTATGCCGTTATCGAATCGACGACATTTGTTGTGGAACGACTAAAATCGGACTTTGGCCTCGCATCAGAAAGTGGACTTATACCTGCGAAGCCGACTGCATAGTTCATAAGTCCTCGCCTCAGCGGCAATGAATGACTATCCGATATAATCACGCCAAACTGACTAAAAGAATATTTCTGACATAAATAACTTCGGAATTCTTCCGCCTGCGTATTTGGGTCCTTTGGGAGTAATACGAAATGCCCGCTGTAAGGATCGATACCGGCTGCAATACATATCATGTTATTAATTATAGTAATCAGCGGATTACTGTCCTTAAGTACGAATTGCGCCTCCTTTTGAGCCAATTCATTCTTTTTTATATCCGTCCGCTTTACACACCTCCCCTGGTGAATACCCACTATTTTTGAAGAAATTAGAAGGATATCTTTTTCTAAAAGCCTGGGAAGATATTCGTCAAACACTTCATAAATATTATCTTTTGGCGGATTTACTTTTCGTGTTTGAACCGGTAAGCACTGCATTGTAATATTATAACTTATTGAATTGCCTGGCATTTATCTGATAAGCTTCATAATATGAAACACTTAAAATCAACCGATCACATAATTTACTCTCTAATACAGTCGGAACAAAAACGCCAGGAAGGGTCGCTCATGATGATCCCCTCCGAAAACATCACTTCAAAGGCCGTGCAGGAGGCAGTTGGCTCCTGTCTTATGAATAAATACGCCGAAGGCTACCCACATTCCCGATATTACCAGGGGCAGAATGTCGTCGACGTACTGGAAGACACGGTACGCGAACGGGCTAAAAAACTTTTTGATGTGCCGGCTGTCAATGTACAGCCGCACTCCGGTTCTCCGGCAAACTTCGCTGTATTTACCGGCTTACTGAAACCGGGAGACAAGCTGATGGGACTTTCACTAAACGCCGGCGGACACCTTACGCATGGAGCAAATCTTAACGCCAGCAGCCGATATTTCCGTTCCGTTCCCTACACCGTCAATGAAAAAGGGATACTCGACTACAATGAGATTGCCAAACTCGCAAAAAAAGAAAAACCCGCCTTGATTATCGCCGGTACCACCGCTTATGCCCGCATTCTGGACTGGAAAAAATTTGCGGATATTGCCGAATCTGTCGGGGCATACTTACTTACAGATATATCTCACATAGCCGGACTAGTTTGCGCGGGCGTATACCCTTCACCTGTTCCTTATGCACATGTGGTCACGACAACAACTCACAAAACTTTGCGCGGCCCACGGGGCGCTATGATAATGACGACCGCTAAAGGG
>CAYYYG010000004.1:0-4797 GCA_964476135.1 uncultured Gammaproteobacteria bacterium
TACGAGCCGGACGGGACCGGTCGTTCGCCTTTGGCACAAGACATCGACTGGACAAAAACCAAGTGTCCAAACTGTGGTGGGGCAGCCGTACGTGAAACCGATACAATGCCTAACTGGGCCGGCTCATGTTGGTATTTTTTATACTTCGCCATCCCACAAGAGCAGCGGAAAAAACTTGGTTTTGAGGATAATAATGCAATTAAAAATCCGTTCGTTAGTAATTGGTTGCCAGTCGACTGGTATCTTGGCGGAGCGGAGCATGCAGTGTTGCATTTGTTATATTCCAGATTTTGGATAAAAGCGTTGAAAGATATAGGGCTACTGAATTTTATCGAGCCCTTCAAAAGATTACGGACTGTTGGAATAGTGCTTGCCGAAGATCATCGTAAAATGAGTAAGTCATGGGGGAATGTTATCAATCCTGATGATGTGGTTGCTGAGTATGGAGCCGATACTTTGCGGGTGTATGAGATGTTCATGGCGCCTTTTAACCAGGAAATCGCCTGGTCGACAAGTTCATTACAGGGGGCGTATCGGTTCTTAAAAAGAATTTGGCAACTATATAATACTGAGTATATTGAAAAAAAATCTCATAAATCTCATTCTGATAAGGAAGTGCAGATTGAGTTAAACCGCACGATCGAAAAAGTTACCCGAGACATTCCTGAAATTAAATACAATACTTCGATTGCGGCGATGATGGAATTCTTAAACAAATGGGAAGCTACTGCTTTGAAACATAAAGATACAGTACTCTCGGTAGATGACGCAAAGAAATTCCTCCAGATTTTAGCGCCTTTTGCTCCTTTTATGACCGAGAAAATTTGGCAAGACGTATTTAAGGAAAAGGGATCGATTCATGTTGCGAAGTGGCCAAAGGCCGATGCTGCTGCGCTCACTCACGAAAACGTCAAAATTCCGGTCCAGATTTCAGGTAAGGTGCGGGCTATTATTACCGTTCCCTCACGATCGTTAAGCCAGCAGAATGTTGTTGCTGTAGCCGAAGCTGAGCCAAAAATTCAAAAATACCTCAGTGGAAAAACCTACGAAATAGTATACATACACGGACGGGTATTGAATTTCGTGGTGAGCTGATATTTACCAAATCACCAAGTTCCTTTTTTAAGCAAATCAGCCCACTCTTCATTAGACATATGGACGTTATTGGTAGTTAAATGCCTGTCTTCGATCTGATCGCTATGTCTTTGATCTGCAATGGGTCGTTCATAATGATGTGCGGCATATTGAACTGAATCAGTGTAGAGTGGTTCACCGTCTTGATTGATCTCTGGTCTCGCGTCTCCTGTAGCGTCTTGTTGTGTTTGTTCCGTTGTATTGTTGCTCCGGCCCCAACCCCAGCCGTCGTATTCGTGTTGCTTTATTGGTCCGAGATATTGATTTTTTTGCTCATCGGCTAGTCTGTTTTCTTCAGCTGTTGTCGCCGTATCGAGAGAGGGTAATTGTCCATCAAATCCGAAAGATCCAAATTCTTTCATAAAGATAATAAATATGTAATTTATAGGTAATCTATACTTTACCCTCATTTTTTTCTGTGTCGATGGTCACAAGCAGTGCAGTTGCAATGGGAGGGCCTCATTGATACAATTTGAGATACAAAAAGGGTCCATAGCTCAACTGGTAGAGCAGCAGCCTTTTAAGCTGTTGGTTCTGGGTTCGAGTCCCAGTGGACTCACATCAGTAAAATGATGATATTCTGACTGTTGTTGTTTCAGCAATAATCAGAATGTCATCAAACGGATGGCGTTCTTGCATATATTAAAGGAGACTTCCAGTGACGAATACTATTGCGGTTTCAGCTAATGATGTCAGTCAGTACGGATGTCCGTACTGCGGGTATAGGTCAGGTTTTACCTATGTGTCAAGTAATGGAACTTCGGTAATAATCTGCGGAGAGTGTGAAGGGCACTATGCGCTGCTAGCTGAAGGCCTAAAAAGGTCAGGTATCGGCTTTGACGGTTTTTTTCCTGAACTCGCAAGGCATCCTCGATTTGGTATTCCGAAGCATGGTAATCCGGATTACAATCCGGGGCAAGGAGGGGAATACTTCAATTCTCGTGGTGTAGGATTAGACATGACTCCCGGCTGTTTTATTTGTGGCGGACAAGAGGGGATGTATCATAACATCGCTGCTTTTGTCACCACCAAAGAGTCGGGGGAGCGAGTTGTGGGCATGTTCCGATTTGGTGCCTATCTGGACTATCGTCCTCATGAACCGGATCGTGTTCAAGTTAAGATAGGCGCATGTGATTCGCATCTGGGTCACCTGCAACTACTTGAGCAAGCAGTGCAAAGAAATGGCGCTGTGATTAACCCCGAGATTATTCTCTGGACAATAACTGCAGCGTTATAAGCATTGCTATCTATACATAAGCGCGCATGGTTTAACCATGTGCGCTTATACACATAGTAAAATTTTCCTTTTCTAATTCTTCGTGTGTGAGTTTTTTCACAACAACTTCCAAGTTCATCGTCTATTTTAGTAATAATGGGTTTCCATGCGGAAATTCCACCTTCTCCCCGAATTTATACAAACGGACATTCGTCTGACGATGATGGTCCATATAAAATCTTATATCATCAAAGAAGTCGAAAAAATTCACATAATTATTCGCTTGAGAGGGGATATGCATCTGAAGATTATGTGGAGGGTCTTTTTCAGCAGACCGATAATGAGGGCAACTTGTATTTTCCCTGGATAGGAATCGAGAAAATACCACATGGAAGTGAGCTTGATCGTCAGGGAGCCGATTTCGTCTTTCATCTCACTCAATCTGATAATATCGACTATGCCGCCCTCACCGGAATTAGCACAGTTCGTGTTGATGTGAAGAGTTCCGAAACCGGAGTGCGAACACACATGGAAAAGGGAATGAAGATCGGGAATGAGTGGTGGAAGTACTGCATGGTTGTGCTTGATGCAGGCTGGCCCGACCAGATGATTTATGCGGATTTTGTTGCTCAGCTGACTAATTTGGTCGGAATTCTGGACAATCAGGAGGAGCTTGAGGATTTTCTTTTATATCTTCACCCGACGGTTTCTGCCAGTTTTCAAGAAGCCATGGCAGCAGACTATATGGGTCGCCGAAAAGAACTTCTCGATTGGGTTAAGTCGGGTTTACGGGGTAGTATGTGATTTATCACACAAGTTAATTTTTAGTCGTGATAAAATCGCAAAATGAGGACAGTTTTATTCCGTACAAGTTTCATTGCGATCCTGCTTTATTGTTTATTCTTCATAAATCTATTTACTTATAAGGTGATTTCGGTAGAAAGAGAGGAAAGTTACACAGCGGAAGTTGTAGTGTTCGTCCGTAAGGGGTGCACCCACTGTGAGCAGGAGGAAAAATTTATTTCCGGTCTGAGAGGGAAAAAATATAATATCAACGTCCGTTATTATAGATTGGAGAAAAAAGAAGACAGAGAGAAGTGGGAGTTGTTTACGGCAAAAAACAAGCTTGCAAAAGTGACTCCTATTACAATAATCGGAAAAAAATATTTAATCGGCTTTGATGGGCCACAGACTACAGGTGAATTGATTTTGCAAATGATCAATACTGCTAAAAAAGAAAAAATATACACAGATCTAAATAATAAAAGTCTTACTGCAGCATCTGAGGATACCCGGGTTTGTAAGGAGGGTGATATTATACCATGCGAATACAGTAACAAGAGAGTAACGATAAGTTTGCCGTTTATCGGGAAAATAGAATCAGATAGATACCCATTAATGATACTCGCAGCACTGCTTGGATTTTTTGATGGATTTAATCCTTGTGCGATGTGGGTACTCATAACATTCCTGCTTATACTGATGCAAGTTGGCAGCCGAAAAAAAATGTTACTATTTGTCGGTACGTTCGTCCTTGCCGAGGCGATCATGTATTTTTTTATACTTGCTGTTTGGTATAAAACATGGGATTTTGTACACCTCGATGCGATTGTTACCCCTTTTGTAGGGATGCTGTCTATTGTTGGCGGGATTTTTTTCCTTCGGGAATGGCGCAAGAAAGAAATAGAGTGTAAAGTGACTGATTTGAAAACTCGCTCACAAACCAGACAAAAAATAATCAAGCTCGCCGAACAAAAATTTACGCCCATTGTTTTTTTAAGCATTCTGGGAATCGCATTTTCGGTGAATGTGATTGAGTTTGCCTGCTCGGTTGGAATCCCCCAGGCTTTTACGAAAATATTGGAGATAAATAGGTTATCGTTTGCCGGATCGATGGGGTATATAGCTGTTTATATTTTATTTTATATGATTGATGATGTTATAGTTTTTGCGATCGCTCTATGGGGTTTTGACAAGATGCACTTAACGACTCGATATAGTAAAATTTCAAATTTATTGGGTGGTCTCGTAATGATCTTGCTTGGATTGATCTTATTTTTGCAGCCTTCTCTTTTACGTTTTTAATTTATGAATTAGTGGAAATTATTACCAAGCGTCTTTGTATTTTTTCTCATCACCGAATTCCGGATTGAAATGCCCTTTGTTTGTTTGGTTATGATCGGCCAGTTCGCCATGTTTTTCCACATCATAACGTTCATATGTGATAGTCCCGTCAGGATTATGAATCTCAACCAATACTGATTGGGTAGGGAGCTTGACTCTTAGATCCGGACCAGCTTTATTAGGCAGTTCAACATAATGATAGGTTTTTTTGCCCATTATCACGCCGCCGGCTATAGTTGGATCATCGTCCGGACCCCAGACTTGATCTGGATCAAATGGATCAGGATCGGAATAAACAGTTTTTCTAAGTCTTTCTGACATGT
>CAYYYG010000004.1:4897-6672 GCA_964476135.1 uncultured Gammaproteobacteria bacterium
AGACGTAAAACCTCATGCTATAATATCACATGCAGATACTTCACAACACATTGAGTAATGGTCTGAAAATTATTTTTATTGATACAGAAGTATTTCCGACACTTACATCTTTACTGCTTGTCGGCGCCGGTTCCCGCTATGAAAACCCCGAAAATAACGGTATCGCTCATTTTTTTGAGCATATCCCATTCAAGGGCACAAAGAATTATCCGACAGCATATGATCTTAGCGCAACAATCGAAGGATTCGGTGGAATATTTAACGCTTTTACAAGCAAAGACCATACGGCTTATTGGATAAAGGCACCTTCGGAGCATTTCGAAACTATGGTGGACATTACTGGCGATATGATACTCGCTCCACTACTTGATCCGGTGGAGATAGAGCGTGAAAAGGGTGTAATTATCGAGGAAATTAATATGTATGAGGATATGCCGGCACGTCGGGTAAGCGAAGTATTGTGTCAGACTATGTATCCGAACCATCCGCTAGGCATGGACATATTAGGGACTAAATCTACGGTCGGATCATTTACAAAAAAAACTTTCACCGATTACATGAATTCTCATTATTATCCTAATAATGCAGTGTTTGTGGTGGCCGGTGGCTTATCGCAGGTCAATAATAAAAATGACCGTGAATATCGTGAATTAATTTCGGTAGTTGAGAAGAAGTTTTCTTCCTGGAAACCCGGCAAAAAACCTGATTTTAAAAAGGTTACAGACGTGCAGAATAAAATGAAAATTGCAGTCATTGAGAAGAAAACTGAACAGGCGCATTTTACGGTCGGTTTTCCGGCAGTTTCATTTAATGATCCGCAAAAACACGCAGTTTTATTGCTGTCAACGATACTTGGTGGCGGATCGTCGTCGCGATTGTTTATTGAAGTTCGTGAGAGGCGGGGACTTTGCTACTACATAGGTGCGGACCGAGAGGTGTATGCCGACACGGGAGAATTCATAATTCAAGCGGGCGTGCCTAATAATTTGGCTAAATTGAAACAAGCTGTTTCGGTAACTTTGGCTGAGTGTAGGAAAATTAAAGAAAAGGGCCTCAGAAAAGGAGAACTCGAACGTGCTAAAGAATTAATCAAAGGTAGAATGCTTATCTCACTCGAAGATTCTTCAAAAGTTGCGCAATTTTTTGGAACGAAAAGCTTACTCCAAAACTCCACAAAATCACCTTCGGAAGTTCTTGATGAGATAATGAAGGTATCAGCGGAGGAAGTTTTATTTGCCGCAAAAACAATTTTACAGCCACAAAAATTGAACTTTGCTGTTATCGGTCCATTTGACCAGTCAGCTCTTTCTGAATCGGACCTGGAAGTCTAGTGATATTTCTCACACTTCTTCCTCCTTATTATAATTAGTATTTACAAGCCTCATTAAATGTGCTAATAATTAATAATTAGGGTCTATTTTGATTCTTTTAGATACTGGATGATGGAATATAAAATAATAAAATCAGGAAATAGATTTTTATTGTTTATATCATCCATCATATCTATTTTCGTATGCTGTGTTGTAATTTTTCCTACCTTAAAGCTTGCATACGCATACGACACAACATACGACTGGGATTTTTCGGTCAGTGGAGATTATACGCTTTCCGATTCAACCGCAATTGAAATTTCGGGTAGTTCTGCTCGATTGAAGGTGTTGAATTATTCCTCAGACGGGAATACGGCGGCTCTTTTCCATTTCGACGAATCCTCAGGGACCCCTTCAGATTCTTCCAGTAATAGTAACACGGCAACCAACACGAACGGAACTTAT
>CAYYYG010000004.1:6772-12416 GCA_964476135.1 uncultured Gammaproteobacteria bacterium
GGTAATGCAACCACGCAGAATCAGACTAATTACAGCTGGGATTTGAATGGAAAACTAGCAATTGAGAGCTCGGTTGCAATCGGCTCTAGTATTTATGTTGGGTTGGGAAACGCCGCCAGCGATGGAGAAGTTTGGCAATGGAACGGCTCTTCCTGGAGTCAGATCGGCGGCGACGGCACGGGCTGGGCAGTGAATACCTATGAGGAGATATATTCAATGACAACGGACGGTACAAATTTGTACATTGGCGCCGGCTCAACCGCCGGCGATGGAGATGTCTTGCGCTGGAATGGAAGCTCCTGGGCTCAGATCGGCGGCGACGGTTCGGGCTGGGCTGCCTCGACTTATGAGTACGTGACAAGCCTGTATCGGGATGGCACGGGTATTTATGCCGGTCTCGGAACATCGACCAACGATGCCGAAGTATGGCGCTGGAATGGTAGTTCATGGACAAAAATTGGTGGTGACGGTGTAAATTCGAGTTTCAATACTAATTACGAGTACGTGGCAAGTATAACCGGTGATGGTAGTAACATTTATGCAGGTCTAGCCTCAGGAGCAGACGATGCCGAAGTGTGGAGATTCAACGGTTCCACTTGGGCAAGAATCGGCGGTGACGGTTCGGGCTGGGCGGCTTCCACGTTTGAGATTGTTACCTCGATGTATTATCAGGGTGGAAATCTATACGCAGGCTTAGGGAATAGTGCGGCGGGTGATGGTGACTTGTGGCGTTATAACGGTACAACATGGCATCAGATCGGCGGCGACGGATCGGGCTGGGCGGCCTCGACTTATGAGCAGGTATGGACTGTGACCGGTGATGGGACAAATATTTATGCCGGTATCGGAAATACGGCCGGCGATAATGAAGTCTGGCGTTGGGATGGCAGTACGTGGACGCAGATAGGTGGCGATGCTCTTAATAGTGGTTTTACTAATACTCATACACAGGTGCGGGCACTTACTTACGTATCGACGGGAACATTTTTATATGCGGGATTGCAAGGCACGGGTACCTCGGCCGAAGAATGGCGATTTAACGGTTCTACCTGGACAAGAATCGGCGGAAATTACCTCAATGGCAGCTGGGGGTATACAAATTTGGGTAGTGTTGAAAGCATGGTTCCGGCAAATGGATACTTATACGCAGGTACCGGAAACGCCACCGCCGGTAATGCCTTAATTTGGCAATATGACGGCACCGCGTGGAACTTAGTGGGTGGCCAGGGTAATAACAGCAGCTGGGCGTTTAATACTTTTGAATCGGTCCCGAGTCTGATGCGCTATGGAGGTAATTTATATGCCGGACTAGGCACCAGTGCCGGTGACGGTGAGGTGTGGCGCTATTCTTCAGGAAGCTGGTCTTTTGTTGGCGGCGACGGTACGGGTTGGGCTGCCTCAACTTATGAAGGGGTTTATTCTATGGCGGAATATCGAGGAAATTTATACGCCGGTTTAGGCGCGTCTGCCAACGATGCAGAAATTTGGCGTTATAACGGTTCATCTTGGGCAAAAATTGCAGGAGATAGCACGGGCTGGACCACTAATTATGAAACGGTGCGCTCGCTTGCTGTTTATAAAGGAAATTTATACGCCGGTTTAGGCGATAGTGCCGGCGACGCCGAAGTGTGGCGTTACAATGGTTCCACTTGGGCAAGAATCGGCGGCGACGGCACAGGCTGGGCTAATTCTACTTTTGAAACAGTAGATTCAATGGCTGTTTATAATGGAAATTTGGTCGCTGGCTTGGGTACGACTGCCGGCGACGCCGAAGTGTGGCAATACAACGGAACAACATGGTCACAAATCGGCGGCGACGCTCTAAATTCATCCTGGACGAACGCTACTTATGAACGCGTACGGGCTTTGGGAATATTTAACGGAGAATTATATGCCGGGTTGGGGAGCACGGCGGGGGATGGCGAGGTATGGAAGTGGAACGGCAGTACTTGGAGTCAGATCGGCGGCGATTCATTGAATAGCGGTTGGGCGTCGGCACATGAGCATGTTACTTCATTCGCAGCTTATAAAGGAAAGCTGAATGCGGGATTAGGAGATAGTGCCAATACAGACGCTGCGATTTATGCATATGGTGGCAATGCGATCTTGCAGTCTGCAACCGCTTCGCAAAATACAAATTGGCATCATATCGCAGCGACTTACGATGGTGCGACGATGAAAATATATATAGATGGCACTCTCGATAACTCAGCAAGCGCGACTCTTTCCATGCTTGATACATCAAGCCTGCTTTCGATCGGTAATGGAGCCGGATCTGTTCATGCCGGTTCACCTGGGACATATTTAAGCGGACAGATAGATGAAGTTCGAATCAGTGATTCCGCCCGTACATCTTTCACGACCACTCCATATTCATCTGCTGCTCAAACAGTGCGGCCAAATTCGGCAGTATTTACTACACAAATAAAAAATTGGGACGGATTTGCCGCAACTGATACGCTCAATGGAGGCACGATCAACTATCGTGTATCAACCGACGGAGGAACAACATGGCAATATTATACCGGCGGCGCTTGGACTACATCAAGTAATACGTCACAGGTAAATACAGAGGCAGAAATCAATTCAAATATATCTACATTAAGTGTGGGCACTGGTGGGATACTTTGGCAGGCAGTTCTTGACGGAGATGGCAGTCAGCAGGTAACTTTGAACACGGCCCAAGTACAAGCGACCTCCGATGCGATTGCGCCCAGCAACCCAAGCTCCTTAACTTCATTAAGTGCATCCGGCGGCTCGGCTATTACTACCGATACTTGGTACACTCATACAGCTCCGTATTTCAGCTGGTCCGGAGCGAGTGATGGCACTGGGTCGGGGATATCAGGTTACTATGTGTATTTTGGTGCCAGCAGTTCCGCCGACCCGGCAGTTTCCGGCAGTTTCCAGGCTGGAACCACTTATACGGCAAGCGGATTATCGAGTGGAAGCACTTATTATTTAAGGATCAAAGCAAAAGATAGTGCGGGTAATACAGCGGCTACTACTTGGGCACCTTTCAATTACAAATTCGATAACGGAACCCCGAGCAATCCTTCTTCGATTACTGTATCTCCGGCCGGATATGCAGCCAGTAACGAATTTACATTTTCTTGGCCTGCCGGCTCAGATTCTGGATCAGGGTTAGCGGGCTACCAGTATAAAACGGCAACTGCGAGTGGGGCGCTTGCCGACTGGTCCTCGACGACATCGAGTACTTCAGTTACTATCACAAATGCCGCATATCAAGCCGATGCAAACGTTTTTTACCTGCGTGCTGTTGATACTGCAGGTAATGTTGCGAGTTCAAACGTAAGTGTCAATTTTTATTACGCGGGTGATGGGCCTTCAGCACCGCAATTTTTGAGCGTTAGTCCATCAACAAGCACCTCTAATTCTTTTGCCTTTTCTTGGTCCGCACCTTCCTCGTACACAGGATCTGCGTCGGAGCTGACATACTGTTATACCGTCAATACGTTGCCTTCGGCAAGCACCTGCACTTTCACGTCAGCCGGAGCAACTTCATTATCGGCAAGTTCTTTTGCTACGCAGGTTGGTCTTAATACTTTCAATTTGGTTGCAAAAAATTCGGCGAGTGCCGGCAGCGCGATTAACTACGGTGCTTATGCTTCAGTTTCATTCACTGCCAATACAAGCGCACCAGGAATTCCGCTGAACGTGGAAATTTCGGATGCGTCTATAAAAAGCAGCGAAGAATGGAAACTTACAATTTCATGGGCTTCGCCTACGGATGTAGGTTCGGGGGTTGCTAATTATCAATTATATCGTTCAACTGATAACAGTAGCTTTACTAAAATCGCCACAACGACAGGCTCCGCGTATGTTGATACGAGCCTTGAAGAAGAAACTTATTATTATAAAGTCCGTGCCTGTGATAGTGTAAATAATTGTGGCACATTCAGCTCAGTGGTTGATTTATTACCGACCGGACGATTTACATCGGCTGCCACATTGGCCTCCGGCCCGACGGTTTCGAGTGTTAATACTAAGAAAGCGACAATTACCTGGTCAACGGATCGTGAATCCGATTCTAAAGTCCAGTACGGGACCACTTCCGGTTCATATTTTACGGAAGAGCCGAGTAATTCAACACAAGTAACCGACCATAAGATCAACCTTACGAATCTTACCCCGGGCACGAAATATTATTATAAAGCCAAATGGACAGATGAAGATGGTAATACCGGATCAAGCGAAGAGAAGACTTTTACTACAGATGCTGCTCCGTTTATATCCAATGTAAAAACAACCAATATAAGTATAAATTCCGCTTACGTGAGTTTTACGATAAAAAGCGCATCTAAAGTTGTTGTTCAGTATGGAAAATCAACAAGTTATGGCGGCACGGAAACTATTTCCACATCTAAATCGGAATCGGAGCAGAATGTTCCGTTGGCTGATCTTGATGAAGGAACAGAGTATCATTTCCGGATCGTTGCTGAAGACGATGAAGGAAATTCATATGCTGGAGATGATTATACTTTCGAAACTTTACCGGTACCGAAAATCGAAAATCTTAAAGTTCAGCAGGTAATCGGATTCCCAACGGCCACTTTAAGACTCGTCTGGAAATCAAATACTCCGGTATCATCGATAGTTACCTATACTCCGGTTGGATTCGCCGAGAGAGCAAAAGATCAGATTTCCTTGTCGCTTGTACAGAATCACGATATTGTGCTGAGGAATCTTACCGACGAAACGGCTTATCAGATTGTCGTACGTGGAAAAGACGCGGCCGGAAATGAAGCTAAATCAGACCCATTAACCATAACGACCGCTTCGGATCTTCGTTCGCCCGTTATGCAGAACGTGAGCGTCGAGTCCACGATAAGCGGAGTCGGTAACAATGCACGGGCACAGATTAATATTACCTGGGATACGGACGAGCCGGGCACGACGCAGGTTGAATATGGAGAAGGAACAGGAACCACTTATGGATCAAGTACAAAGGAAGATGCGATATTAACATCGAATCATGCCGTAACGATTCCTGGGTTATTGCCCTCTAAAATTTATCATTTACGTGTCGTTTCCAAAGACAAAGCGAAAAATATAGGGTATTCTGAAGATATAGTTATTATTACGCCAAACGCCACACGCGATGCACTCAACTTGGTGGTTGAGAAGTTATCAACGACGTTTGGGTTTTTGAAAAATACTAATTTTTTCCAGTAATGCTAATACAAGGTAAACCATTTATCGAGGCCAAGTCGCTTGTTAAGCAATTTAACGCGCGCGACGGAATGACCACTATATTGAAAAATTTGAACGTAACAATTAATTTTGGGGACTTCGTAATTATATTTGGTCCATCAGGTTGTGGAAAATCCACCTTTTTACACACGATACTCGGTCTGGAAACACCTACTTCAGGGCAGATTCTATATGAAGGGCGGGATTTTTATGCCATGACAGAAGATGAGAGGGCAGTTTATCGGCGTCACCGGATAGGAATTATTTACCAGCAGCCGCTTTGGATCAGTTCTTTAGATGTCTATCACAACGTTGCGTTTTCGTTGCATTTACTTGATTACAATCAATCTGCGATGGAAGAGAAGGCAAAATATGTTTTGCAGCTTGTAGGTATGGACAAGTGGATTCATTATCGCCCTTCCGAGCTTTC
>CAYYYG010000004.1:12516-17009 GCA_964476135.1 uncultured Gammaproteobacteria bacterium
GTTGAGATTTATGAACCGAAAGACAAAAAGAATACTCTGAATGCCAAGGGGAAACGAGGTACGGCAAGCGATACGGGCGAAATGAATGTCCGTGATCCTGAGTTCTTAAAGAAATTATCACAACAAAAATGATTAATATCAAGTCAGGTATAGTCAATCTGCTATCCAGGCTAAAAACTGCTGAAGGCAGGAAGCAGTTTGTACGGGGTATCGTATTTTTTGGACCCCATACGTTGAGAGTATTGTATTTATTTTCTACTTTCTTTCTATTACTCGTTTTGACAGTCAGCCAGGAATTAATCCGTTGGTTTACACATCTTCCCGTTATAGGTTTATTTTTCAAGCCTGTAGATTTGATTTGGAAAAGGACAGCAGGTCCTGTTTTTGACCGTTTTATGACTGTTCTCGATAACCAACGTTCATTCAAGGTGCGAAGATCTTATCTTATATATGTTGCCATGCAGAATTTATTGGCGCGTAAAAGCCGCTCATTTGTAACTATTTTAGGTATGTCGATTGGTGTGGGTATTATTGTTTATTTGTTATCTTTAGGGTATGGAGTGGAGAGATTAGTTATCGGACAGGTAGTATCGCTCGATGAATTGTCACAGGTTGATGTTGTCGGCGGTGAGACAACCACATCAAAAATCGACGCATCGGCACTGGATAAAATCAGTAAAATACCGGGCGTGAAATTAGCAATGCCAATTGTGTCAGTTGTTGGAAGATTGAATTACCAGAATGCGAAAGTTGATGTCGTTGTTAATGCAGTTCCCCCGGAATTTTTTTCAGCCGGTCGAAACAATTTGGTAACCGGTAAGTATTTTTCATTCGATGTTTTGTCGCCCGAAGCTGGTTCTGGCGTTGTGGCAGGAGCTCAAACAAGTTTGATACACTCCCGTTTGGGCTATCCGGTTACAGGTAACAGGTTATTTTTTAACATTTTACCAGAAGAAGAAGTAGCCGTTTGGGAAAGCTGTTCTATCGGTGGTAAAACCCTCGGTTCGACTAAGCGTCTCGAAGGTGGGTTTGAGGGTATAGAAAAGTGGGGTAATTCCTATTCACCGTTTGAGCCATACGGCAGGCAGGGTTATGACGACAAATCAGGCCGATATACAGGTAAATGGGTTGAGGCGAAAGTACCTCTATACCTTAATGATACGGACGGCAATTTAATCCCATCTATTGACGAGTCAGGCCGTCAGTTATGGGCAAAGGGATGTATACCGAGAAAAAACGTTCAGGTGACCGATGAATTTTTGTTTGCGAGTGTCCTTGGAGAGGCAACAGCGAGCGCTCAGGTCGATAAAGCCGCAACAGAAGGCGCGAGTTTGGATCTCGATACCAGTTTTGTTTCTACCGATTCTGCAGGGTTTGAAATAGTTAAAATCGCATCCGAACAGCAGTCAGTCAGTGTGAGTTCCGCCCCGGCAAGTCTTACATTCCGCGGTAAACCTTCCGGAAAAGCTATAATTTCGACCGGATTATTAAAACTTCTCAATATTCCAATTGAAAAGGCCTTAACAACCTCATTCAAAACATCATTTATTATCACGAGAAGCCTTATGCCGGAAGTAAGGACGAAATCATTTACAGAGGAGGTTGAGTACAAGGTATCAGGAGTTGTGCGCGACGATGATAAGCAGTTCATTTATGTACCCTTTGCCGATATGCAGAGTTTGGGTATTCCTTATTATTCCCAGGCCAAGACAATAATGAATAATAAGGATCAGTTGCCGCAGGTGCGAGAGGAAATTGAGACGCTCGGATTCACCACATCAAGCGCTGTTGATACAGTAGCACAGATTGAGCGGTTATTCGTGAATCTTAAAGTTATTTTGGTTATGATCGGTCTTATTGCACTTGGGGTTGCGGCATTAGGTATGTTTAATACGCTTACAGTTTCGCTTCTTGAGCGCACGCGTGAGATCGGAGGTATGAAAACAATCGGAATGGTCATGTCGGAAATTCAAGATTTGTTTTTGGCGGAGGCGATGATTATGGGTTTTGCCGGCGGCATTGGCGGTTTAACATTGGGGTATCTTGGAGGTAAACTTACATCTATGCTCATATCTATTGTTGCCATATCAAACGGAATCGGATATCTCGAGCTTACATATGTGCCTTCTTTCTTGGTGTTTTTTATTCTCGGTTGTTCGTTCGTGATCGGGCTGCTTACCGGATTGTATCCGGCTTTCCGCGCCAAGAAAATATCCGCTCTGAATGCTTTGCGGTACGAATAATTATTTTCGAAAAATGAAAAACAGGCCAGCGAAGAAGAGGAAGAAAAGTGTTGAACACAATGGGATAAAGGTAGTACAAGAGTTTAATCCATGGTTTAGACTGTCTATTATCGGTATCTTCAGTTTTTTGATTTCTCTGTTAATTGGTGTCATGGTTCTTGGGTCGATTTCATCCGGCAAAAAGACCATGATAAAAAAAACCAATCCATTGACGGAATTTGCGCCGATCGAGCGGAATAGCCTGAAGTATATAGAAATCGGAGAGGTGATTGAGAAGCTAAAGTCTGACCCCAATTCGATCGTGCTTGTTGATTTACGTTCGGATAAAGATTTTCGTGCCGGGCACATTGCACAGGCGCTTAATTTAACCGAAATCACCCCGGAGTCGCTGGAGCTTATTGGAATGAAATACCAAAGCAAGTTAATCGTGCTATACGCAGCGTCAAGTAGCTCGAACGAGCCTTTTGAGGCCTATGAACTTATGAAGCAGTCAGACAACATACGTATATTAATTGGGGGTTTGGAGGCATGGAAAAAAAGCATCCGCTAGGTATATAATCTAAATATGGAGCATTTTTTATTCTATATGTATTTGTTTATTTTAGGTACGGCAATTGGCTCCTTTCTCAATGTCCTGATCGACCGGTTACCGATGGAAGAGTCTATTATGGGTCGTTCGCATTGTGATTATTGTTTAACAACGATAAAAGCCTTCGATCTAATTCCTGTCGTATCGTATTTTATTCTCAGGCGTCGATGTCGTAACTGTAAAAAAGAACTTTCCTGGCAGTACCCGGCGATGGAAATTTTAACGGGCGGACTTTTTGTACTCACATGGATGTATGCCCCGGTAATAGCCGATCCTTCTCTATTTATATTAGAGAGAATTGTTTATCTTGTTGCTGTCTCTGCAATGATAGTGCTATTTTTTGCGGACGTAAAATTTCAGATATTACCAGATTCGATGCAGGTTACACTTGTCATTGCTGCATTTATGTTAAGCGCTCTTAAGCTCGAACTGAACGGTGATCTGTTTCTTCTTAATGTTCCAAACCTCGCACTTGCCGGGCTTGCGGTTTCGGCTCCGATTTTTTTCCTTTTCGTGATTACGGGGGGGCGGGGGATGGGGTTTGGTGACGTTAAGCTCGCCTTTACGATCGGATTGATTCACGGAGTTTGGGGCGGGCTTCTGAGTTTGTACATAGCATTTCTGGTTGGTGGAATTCTGGGACTAGGGCTGATTGGTTTTAATTTTAAGAAAATCAAAAGTAAAATTGCCTTCGGTCCATTTCTGATCGTCGGGATTATTTATATGCTTTATTTTGGTCAACCTCTTATGACATGGACTAGACAAATGTATGGCTTCTAATAATCCGTAGGTTGCAAACGAACACAAGACGGGTATATACTAATTGCCGACTAACATGCAATGAGTATAACCGTCCGTACGCACATTTTTGTAAATGTTTCCAAAAATGGCTACGTCCGGTATAATAGATATAAATTTATATATTTTTTATTTATGGAAAAGACACTTGTTGTTCTCAAACCAGATACTGTTGCCCGGGGTATAGCCGGTGAGATTATAGCCCGATTTGAAAAGGTAGGCTTAAAGATTGTTGCCTCAAAAATGTTGCAGGTAAACAAAGTTCTTGCAGACAAGCATTATCCCGCCTCACGAACGGAGTTTATTAACGGTATGGGAAATAAAACTCTCGAAAATTACCGCGATCTTGGGATCGATGTAAAAAAAGAGATGGGTACGGACGATGCGCATGAAATCGGTCTTCGGATTCGTGAATGGCTTGTCGATATGATTACCTCCGGACCGGTATTCGCATTCGTTTTGGAAGGTCCGCATGCGGTTGAACTTGTCCGCAAACTTTGCGGTCACACCTTGCCGCTAAAATCAGCACCAGGTACGATAAGAGGGGACTACTCATTCGATTCTTCTTATTTAGCCAATACCGGACGCCGTCCGATCAAGAACATGATCCATGCATCAGGTACTGTCGAGGAGGCAAAATACGAGATTCCGCTGTGGTTTACAGCCAAGGAAATCTATACGTATGAAAGGGTCGAAGAAAAAATGATGAGGTGATGGGGGCGCGCCGCTATAGCTCAACGGATAGAGCAGGCCCGTCCTAAGGGCAAGATAGGAGTTCAATTCTTCTTAGCGGCACAAATAGATGTGTTTAGATCTATTTAGATTCCTTCTGGTATAATAATTTGATGCATAAAGGCCTTAAA
>CAYYYG010000004.1:17109-47948 GCA_964476135.1 uncultured Gammaproteobacteria bacterium
TTAGATCTATTTAGATTCCTTCTGGTATAATAATTTGATGCATAAAGGCCTTAAAAACAAGATTCAAAAAGCGGTATCCACTCCCGATTATCTGCGCATTCTTATACTGAGAACTATCGGTAATTTTCTTATTCTTTCTTCCCTATATACTATCGGTCGCGTATTTTATGAACCGGCAATGAATGAAATTCGCTATTTTACTGACAGTTTAATTGCGAAAAAGTATGTTGTTGCTGATGTGCCAGCGGTGAGGCCGGACTCATGGCAGATAACCACTCCAACTCCTACATTATTACCTTCCCCCGAGCCGAACGCAATCGCAGATCTGTTGAATGTCGAACAGATAGAAGTTATCCAGCCGGCAGATACTGAGTTTGGGATTGTGATTCCAAAAATTGCTGCAAATGTGAAAGTTTTGCCGGACGTGAGAGTTGAGAAGGAGTCAGATTATAGTGAGATACTTAAGCAGGGAGTGGCACATGCTGCCGGCACTGCTTACCCGGGTGAAAACGGACACGTTTATTTATTCGCACATTCGACCGACTACTGGTGGAATGTGGGGCAATATAATGCCGTGTTTTATTTGTTATATAAACTGGAAACAGGTGATGAAGTAGATGTGTTTTATAAAGGAAACAGATATGTATATAAAGTAATTGGTCAGAAAGTTGTTGATCCTAAAAATGTGGAGTATTTAACCCGCACATCAGATACAGAGTTTCTAACCCTTCAAACATGCTGGCCGCCGGGAACTACGCTTAAGAGACTGCTGGTTTTTGCCGTTCCTGCCGAAAGATTCAGTAATGGAGTGATTTACTGAATATCAACCTCGTAAATATCCGGATACAGGTTATTCTGAGGATTTAAGTTCGATAAAATTATTATGGTGCCGTTTGCAGTCATGAGGAAATATTCATCGGAAAGCGGGCCAGAGTAGACTGTGCGTTTGTTGCTGCCGTCGTAATCGGCGATCAGGATTTTATTTTTCTCCATAAGTGCGATGTGTCGGCTATCGGGGTGCCACTGTAGCGTGGTGGTTGCTCCGTTTATATCAAGTTTGATGTTTTTATCTTCCTTTCGGTCATATATGTATATTGATCCTATTTGCAAAGTGCGGTTTTCGGGTGTCTGATTTGCGCCGATTAAGGGGGGATCAATGGCGAGCGGTAAGCTGATTTTTTTTCCTGCACTGTATATAACTTTTGTTTCGTCCGGAGAAAAAGAAATAATCTTAAATGAATCTGAGGCTATTTTTGCTATGTCATCGGGGAATGTTTCCAGAATTTTTGCGATATCGTTTGATTTCCTTTCATCCCAGGCGGCAATAAACGTATCTTTAGAATTCGTAGTGTCAAGGAGGTCGGCGGCCGAATTTTCCGCTTCGAGGGAAAAAAGGAAAGACTTGAATATTTTTTCCGATCCGTATTCCAGTATTGCCTGACTGTAATCAGGAGAAAAATAAACGTTACTTTCGGAAAGATCGATGTCTGAGGGGAGGTTTTCATTGAGAATTATCGGTTTGAGCCGGGTTGTAAAAGATAAGGTTCTTTGCGCTGACTCAAATAAATAAATACCATTTTTTTCCGTTTCATCTGATTTTATGAATAGTAAAACTTTTCCTGTTTGATCAAGATTGATAGCTTTAATAATACCGGTACTTGTAAGTGGCGAAAGAGATGGGTTTTTGGGAAATAGAAGCGCATTCGCGGTTGTAACGATTTCGCCTCTAAGTATAAGTTCTTTTGACCATCCGGCATAGCCTTCTTTTTTAATTTCCACCTTGTACTTACCTGGTGACAGGTTTAGATTTAGATCTGTAACGCCTTTGAGCTCGCCGTTTACGTAAACTTTTGCCGCTTTTGGAGTCGAGGACGTTGCCAGAATTCCGGTCGAGGTAATCGACTGATTATCGATGTCTATCCTGTAACCGCGCGCAAATGCAATTATGGATGTAAGAATGGTAATGAACCCGGTAATTAACGCAACTCTGAAAAGTGTTTTTTTCATATGAACTATTTTGATCCGAAAAGCATAGCTTATGAGATGGTATATATATTATACAATTTAATTCCGTGAAAGCCTTAGTATACTAAGTTAATATGTTTTTCCGTAAGAAGGTGGGTATTGATCTCGGTACCGCCAATACTTTGGTATATGTTGAACGGCAGGGCATAGTTCTGAATGAACCGACCGTAGTTGCTTACTCTCAGGAGGACCGTCGAATACTTGCCGTGGGGGAAGATGCGCGACAGATGCTTGGCCGGACTCCAGGGAATATTATCGCCGCTCGACCCATGAAAGAGGGTGTTATCGCCGATTATACTACTACTTCGGCTATGATTACTTACTTTCTAAAAAAAGCGATGCGTGGTCGTGTTTTTTGGCCGGAAGTAATGATAGCTATTCCAGGAGGAGCTTCTCAAGTCGAAAAAAGAGCGGTTGTTGCCGCCTGTCGACAAGCCGGCGCCTCAAACGTTTATTTAATCGAAGAGCCCTTAGCCGCTGCTATCGGAGCGCGAATTCCCATCTCTCAGCCATCCGGACACATGATTGTAAATCTGGGAGGCGGCACCGCAGAAATCGGGATCATATCTTTAGGACAATTGGTTTCATATAAAACCGTTAGAGTTGCAGGTACCAAATTCGATGAGGCGATTTTACAATACGTCCGTAAAAAATTCGGGTTAATTATAGGAGAACGGACAGCCGAAGACATAAAAATGAAAATCGGTAATGCTTTTGTTGGAAGAACCGCTAACGAAAGGCCCGAAAATACCGGTAAAGAATCGCGTGTTGAGCGCACGATGGAGGTAAAGGGACGAGATTTTCAGACTGGACTGCCAAAGATACTTCAAATTGGTGAAGAAAGTATCAGTGAGGCATTGCAGAAGCCTCTTAAGCAAATTCTTGAGGGAGTAAAAGAAGTACTCTCTCAGGCACCGCCTGAGCTCTCTGCTGATATTGTTGATCGAGGTATTGTATTGTCGGGTGGCAGTTCATTGCTTCATAATATTGACAGATTTATTACTTATTATACCGGAGTGCCATCATTTGTTGTGGAAGAGCCGCTGCTGTGTGTTATCAGGGGCGTAGGCCTGGCGATTGAGAATCTTGATAGTTACAAGCAGGCAATTAGATAATATAGTAATAACATATTGTTTTATGGATTATTTTCGACTCTAAATTAGATTAATATTGTATTATCAATATTAATTCCTGTTAAACAAATATATACATTATTTTAGATTAGCTTGATACAATATATACTAATATAATCCTATAACATATTAATATATATGCAAACGTTTCGCATCATAAAAACCAAAGTCAATCCACAAAGTTCGAAGAATATCCTAGAGAAAATTAAAAAAGACCTGGGAGCAGATGTCGGATTTACTCACATCGTTTCGATAAATCCAGAAAATCTGATTTTGGCATCTACTAACAGTAGGTTCAATCAGGTTCTTGAAACAGCAGATGTCCAGATCATAGACGGTGTTGGAGTCGTTTGGGCATTACGTTTTTTATACGACCGTGATTATGATCGCTTGACTGGTTCAGACCTAGCAATAGAGCTTCTAAAAATCACAGGCGAAAAGCGCTTGCGAACGCTGTTAATTGGTGGTGAGGCAAAAATAGCGGAGAAGATAGCTAAGTGCTATTCAGATAAGTACTCTAAAGATTTATATCTGGGTATATCTGGAATTTTTAATATAAAAAAACCAACACAGGAAGAGGAAATAAAAATTTTCGATATAGTGGCCGACTACAAGCCCCATCTAGTTCTGGTCGCATTCGGTTCTCCAGATCAGGAACTTTGGATAGAGAGAAACAGAGAGTATTTTGGAGGCGCAATATGTATCGGTGTGGGCGGAGCCTTTGACTATATTTCAGGGAATGTATCAAGAGCACCGCGGTGGTTACGTCAATTTGGTCTTGAGTGGCTGGTACGACTTATTTTACAACCCTGGCGGGCAGGTAGGCAAATAAGACTTATCACATACCTTGCGGAAATAATTAAGCAGAAGTTGACTGGAGATACACAACTGGACTACAAATCGCTCTCATGAGAAAATAGGAGCAACATGTCTGATGATCTACTTTTGCACGAACTGCATTATTTCGAAAAATTCGATTACTGTCCAACCGCAGGAGAGCTCTATTTATTTTATCCGAGAAAAATCGATTATTTGGATTTTGTCGAGCAACTTAACGGACTATGTAAAAAAAACATTCTTATAAAAAAACCACGAGCAAATGAGAATAAATTTAACTTTCATATTGATACTTCAATCTATCGATATACTCGGGGGGAGTATAATTATGCAGATTCTATGTCTAAAATCATAGCTTCTGCAAGAAAGATATTCATTTTTGAACGCATTCTTTATTTTCTTAAGTTTTGGCCAGATATTAGGATGATCGGGATTTCAGGATCGGTCGCCATGAGGAACGCCCCCGAAGATGACGACATCGATGTATTTATTGTTGCTGCAAAAAAGCGTTTATGGACTGTGCGACTAATCTGTATCACCGTGACGACATTGCTTGGTGTAAGAAGATTACGTCGTTCAAATAATATAAAGAATAAGATATGTCTGAATTTATTCTTCGAGGAGTCAGAAATGGCACTGCCTACTTTTAAACAAACTGAATATGGCGCGCATGAGGTGCTACAGATGAAGCCGGTTCATGTTAGAGGTACAACATATTATGATTTCCTTAAGATGAATCGCTGGGTATTCGAATATTTTCCAAATGCCACTAGTCATTTTGAAGTTGTCAAATTGAATTCTCAAAATAATAATCAAGAAGTTCCTTTCGCGATAGACGGGTTATTAGCTGGCGCAATGGGGATATTCGCCAATATAATAGAGTTCGCGGCGGAGAAATTACAGCTTAATATAATAGAAAAACACCGAACGTCAGAACATATTAGTAAGAGGCAGTTGTGGTTTTTTCCGGATGACTATGAGCGTAAAATCTAATAAATTACCGAAATTGCAAAAATTTGATACAGTCTATATAATTAACAACCGTATGAGTGTTATAATTCAGGTCCAATCCATTGTTGCTATGCGACGACCCCTTATCGAGGGGCGGGATGGTGTATGACTTGAAATTAATATTGAAAACCACCGCCCGGGAAAAAGAGGGCGGTTTTTTTATGGAAAAAAAAATCAACTCGGATTTTCATATAAATGCTGGTGATAATGAATATATCGTTAATGCTCTTCCGATGCTTGGAGGTAATAATTATTACTGTGAACGGGAAGATCCTAAGACCTTGAGAAATATAGTTAATGTAACTAAGGCAATGCGTTGGGTTGCCGGCGTGGGTGATAAAACCCGTCTTGGTGAGGTAGGCGACTACTTACAAGCTGCAAGACTCGAACCTGATCAATCTGTTTATGATGAGATAAAACAGAGATCGGAACAAGTGCTTTTGCCAGTATTTAATTTTGATCCTGCATCTGAAGGAGACATGGTGCGTTTTTATGACCTTTTCCGCACCGCCTGTGACGCTCATGACGCGGCCGTTGCCGAATCAATTGAGAAATTGAGATATGTTTACGATGCATTAACTGTGAGTCAGCTGGAGATGCAGCAAGAAGTAAAAGCGGCAAAAAATCCGTTGATTCTGCTTGAGCAAATATTTCGTCCTGGTAATAAAAAACGCAGTTATGAAGCGATGCGTAAAATGGTCAGCACAATGTATCTGATTCCAGAGTTTATTAATATGCAGAAATTTGAGCAAGTAGCCAGCGAAGTAAACGCCGTATTATCTAAATGGCAGGTGCTACAGGATAAACACCCGGTACAGAGAGCAGCGATTGCTAAGGTGTATGAGGCACATGGCGAGTGCAGTCAGTGGCATTATTTCGATCCTACTAAAGATAAAAAACTCCATCACGGGGTAGATGAAAAAGGCAGCTGGAAAGAAATGTTTTTTGCATACCCGAGTCGTGAGACTGCACGCGGATTGCTCGTACACTTTACTGATCGCGAAGTGAAGAGTCCGGCTAGTATCTGGATGAAAACCATGAGGAAGATGGAGTTGAACGACGATCATTATGCAATGAGGTTTGTAATCGATGAAAAATCTTCGCCTACACAGGAGCAGATTGGTCAGTTGTGTCAGGAAATAGCCGACGCTTTCAGAAAAGAAGGATATTCGGTAGGCATATCGACGGAAAAGGGATACACAAACACAATGACGGCAGAATTCAGAGTGGTATTGAACGGAAAGCAGATCTTTATGCCTTCGAAAAATAATTCACATAATCCGACCACCAGTCCTGAACGACGGGTATTCCAGGCGGATTGGCGATATTGGCGCGAAGGTGAACCCGTCCGGCAATTTGAATTACAGATATTCGATACTTTGGGTGATATTAATCGCCAGACAAATGAGTCCTGGAGTGATCCCGTTTATAAGGCGAAGCAATTTACAGATGAATTGCCATCGAATGAGGAGAGTAATTTGGCGCAAATTTTGTTTCCTCCATTTTACGCACAGGGATTGCTTGCCGAAAGTATGAATGCAGGAATGAAAAAGCGGGCGTCTGTGCAGTCATTAAGTCTACCTGCAAATAATTTATTACCTTCCTGATTAAATTTTCATTATTCGATATGGTATATTGGATACTGACTGTTATTCGCTGTATCTGATAGTATCGGGTAGATTTTATAATTATTTATATCGGTTCCCAGTTTTTCAGCGATTTCGGCAGCTGGTGTATCGACGCGGCAACTCATGAGTCCTTTTTGACTTACATATATATTGATTGACGGATCTTCTTGGAGAATTGAGGGGTCAAGTAGCATAGTGCGTGTGGTTATAAGTGATCGCATAACCCTCTTTTGATCGTCAGGAGCGATGAAGTTTGGCGCGATAAATTTTTCTTCCGGCGCTATTTTCGAATAATCTCGATTTTTAAGGGCATATTCAGCTAGTATAGGTTTGTCTTCAACGATGCGCATAAGTAAAATATCTTTATTTTCTTTTACAACCCGGATCATTATTCCATCGCGGCCAAATATGTTCGAGATATTTTCTATGATGCCGTTAAATACTTCCAGATGTATATCACCCGGTTCCTGACCTATGAATTCTGCCAATTTTTTACTCACGTTATTTGCTGCAATGCCGGAACGAATACTTCTTATTTCTTCAGGTTTACAAAAAGCCATAATTTGCGCAACAGCAGCAGGACGACCCTCATCGGCGTATAATATGGGTACGCCTACATTGATTTTTTTTCGAGATAAATCGACTCCAAACTGATCAGCGAAAAATTTAATCGCGCCCTGCTTAAGTCCATTTCGAGACCGTGTAGTCTGTGACTCAGCATAATTACTCATGTCTAGTCCGTCAAAAATCGGATCATCACCGTAGTTTTTCGCCATACGTATCATAATTTCATCTGCAAGCGGGCTAAACATGATACGCAAATAGCTCGCAAATATTCGGTCACGGAGTCGGATTGGATATTTTGTACCAGGAGTAGCCAAATTGTTGTTTATATCCTGACCTTTGAGTGTATATGCTTCGGCAACCATGGTGGTATATTTGTCAAGATCGCCTTTCGTGTAATCAAGCAGCGACAGATTTATTTTTAACATAGATGAAATTGCCTTCATGATTGATTCGTCCATCATCAGCAACCTTTCTCCAGTTATACCCTGATTAATTATTCTTTGAAACATATTTTTATAAAGACAATGATCCTTGATTACTTTTTCCATATCTCCGGGGATAGTTTCATATTTTGTCACTGCATCAACTAGGGCGGCGATGTCGTTTCCATCAGAAAATTCTCGCGTTACCAAATCAAGAAGCGGCCTTGCCGATAATTGTCCTCCGTTAAGTAGTACGAGGTTTGATTCTTCAGCGATATCATGTATTGGTGAGGCTTTCGCTACACGGGCATTAACGCCAAGTTTCATATTTTCTATACTTACGGACAAAGCGTGTAAAAAAGATGGTGCTGGTGCCTCAGATCCATCTGAAGTTATTACCATTTCTGATTTTCTCTTAGGAAACGGCAGTAGATGATTTTCGGAGTCATACCGATATTCGGTGAGAACACAACCCATAATGATCGATTTAGTTATTTCAATCGCGTCTTCCCGTGGATATTCCGCAAAAGCAAGCATAAGTGAGTCGTCCAGTCGATTTCTTATACATGCACCTTCCGTATCAATCCATTCTTTCATTATTCTGGGTAACTCAGAAAAATTTTGGTCAGTAAACCGAATTTCCGTTAGAATCTCTTCCCATGTCGGAATTTTTTTGGCTTCGTACCGCTCCGTTGTATTTAGTATGTCGCAAGCGTTTTCATTTGTCCTCATTAATATTTTATGAAGTATATCAAAAAATATCAGATACACAATTATGATGTATTATACATGCCGAAAAATAATCATGTGGTGAAATTGCTTAATTTACAGCCATTTGACAGCATGCTTGAATAAACACATTCAAAAAAAATGAGCACTTTTTAAATTGCAGTTATAAGGATACTAATTTCAGATTGAATGCAAGTAAACACATAGATTATGTCGTTGCTGAGCGGAAGTATAATGTCATAAAGCACAGACACGAAATGTTAGCAGTATTTTAAGTACTAAGGATATAAGGCATAAATATGGAGTATAATACAATTTACGAAGTATGATTTAACGCCGCGGTGGCGGAACTGGCAGACGCGCACGGTTCAGGGCCGTGTTCTCGCAAGAGAGTGAAGGTTCAACTCCTTTCCGCGGCACAATAAGTGCTGGGTGAAGTTCCCCGATTCGCCAATAGGAGGTGTCGCATAGAGGCCCAGTGCGAAGGTTTGCTAAACCTTTGAGCTTCTAAAAAAGCTCACGTGGGTTCGAATCCCACCACCTCCGCAGATATAAAATACATTCACGAAAAGCCTTTTCTTCCGTGACCGCCGCATTCTGCACATGCGAGTACGCCTGAATTGCAGCGGTCGCACCCATCTCCGCCGCAGCTGGGACAGTCATTACCCAGTCCTGAGCCTCCACAAGCTTTGCAAATAGGATGCACTTTATCATAAAATCCACCAAAGGAATTTATCTCGGCTTGAAAGTCTTTTGTATCTGTAAGGATATTCATCGCTGAGTATTTTGATATTTCCGACATATTTATTTAAGAATTAATATTTTATTTATATTATTACAGCAATCTAAACCAGGGATTAATATATTATAGGATTTGCTTGTTCAAGTATGTGATCTATATCACTTAAGTATTTATTAAATCTGGATAGTAATTAGGTTGCTCAAACCATCTAGAAACATCGTTGAAGCATATATTTACTTTAATCACACTTTGTTTATTGGCTATACTGTATAATCGAAAAAACATTATGTCCACGATCCTTTTAATAGAAGACGATAGGGTGTTATCTGGTGTATATGAAAAAAACTGCAAAATGACGGTTTCAATGTCGTAAAGGCATACGACGGGGAGGAGGGGATGCGTCTTGCGCTGAAAGATCATCCTGATTTAATACTTCTTGACATTATGCTTCCCAAACGAGACGGTACATCTGTATTACATGAAATAAGACAGGATGCCTGGGGTAAAAATGTACCGATAATACTTCTGTCTAATATCAGCCCATCCGAAAGCGATATGGATCAAATCAAAGCTGATAATCCTACGATGTATTTGGTTAAAGTAGACAATAACCCGAAGTTAATTTCTGAAAAAATAAGTAAATTGTTAAAAAAATAATATGGCATCAATTTTATTGATAGAAGACGATAGAATTTTGTCGAAAGCCTGTGGCGAAAAGCTAACTACGGAAGGGCACCAAATCGCTTATGCGTTTGATGGGGAGTCGGGCCTGCAAGAAATTCATAAAAACAAACCCGATGTTATACTGCTGGATATTTTGCTGCCCAAGCGAGATGGCGTTTCTGTTTTACGCGAGATTAGAAATAATCCGACCTTAAAAAATCTTCCAGTAATCGTTCTGACAAACATCGGTTTTGATGATCCGATCGCAAAGGAGGTGCGCGATCTGGGAGCTGCGGCTTATATGTTGAAAGTAGATAGTAATCCGGATACTATCGCGAAGGAAGTACTTAAAACGTTAAATAAATAGATCATTTGACAAAACTTCTTGATTGCTCTTTAATGTAATTAATGCCTTCGGAAGATATAAAAGAATTCGCTATCACAACCCACAGGACAGACGCAACAGGTCTGTCTGTCAATGCTCCATTGAAGCGTATTTTTCTGATAGATTATGCTGCTGACGTATTGGTTGGTAAAAAAAATCTGAATATTTTTTTAATCGCATTATTATTATCATTATATAGTGTTATAACCATCAGCATTTTTCTTTTCGGAACAGTATATCCGGTGATTAAGAATCTTGAGGTGAAAGCATCGCAGTTTGTGACCGATATTTTTCCTGAAAATCTTAGTATAGCGATTAAGGACGGTAATGTTACCACAAATGTCACAGAGCCATATTATTTGACTGTTGATAAAGGCAGACTGGAGGATATTTCGGAATTTTTTGGCGCCAAACGTGACAACTCTATTTCCCGCATTAGAATATTAACCATAGACACCAAAGGTAATGCGGAAGACTTTGAGCGCTATCAGTCCCTAGCGCTTCTTACTGAAAGAAGTCTCGTGTATTACAGTGATGATGAGATTAAAATAACCTCATTAGCTTCAGTCAAAGATTTTACTCTTACTCGAGCAATCATTCTTGATAAAATCCACGAAGTTAATAAGGATGGTAAAATTGTCAAAATTATTTCCTGGATACTTTTAGCTTCACCCCTCATTCTGCTTCTCGGTTTATTTTTGGGTAATTTACTGGTTTTATTAAATCTCGCTCTGATAATTCATTTTTTTATTACCAAAACGTATTTGCCGTCAGCGCAATTTTCCTTCACGCTTAAGGCGGTCGGATTTTTTTATATCTGTTATCACATATTACAGGTGTCGTTATGGTTAATTCCAGATTATATACTGGCCACTCAGCCTTATGACTCAATATCGATATTTGTAGTTTCTATATTGTCATATCTTGCGGTTATAAGATTGAAAAGTAGGAGTACGGCAAGTCCGAACATTGTATGAAAACAAAGCTGATGTTGTTATTGAAGATTCTTATTTTGCCTCTCGTGCTGATATTGAATCTGTTTCAGTCGTCAAGATCCACTGCAGCTAAATGTTTTTTTGCGATCGGCATCATACTGATTCTAGGTTCGGCTTGGGCGGAGGCTGCTCAAGCAGGTATTGAAATTGTAAAATACAATCTTTTTCAGTGGGGGATGGTCAATAGGATAACTTCGGTGCATGTTATCGGCACGTCGATGTTGCCCACCATAAGATCCGGCGAGACAGTGTCACTAGATAGTCCGCGTAAGTTTGTACCGGAAAAGGGTGATATAGTCTCTTTTAAGAATGTAGAAACCGGTGCTTATTCATATATTAAACGTGTTATTGGTACTCCCGGAGACACGGTTTCTATTCGCAATGGCAAAGTAGTTCTGAACGGTAATCCGATTAGCGAACCATATACTTATAAAAGTTTGCCGACTTTTGGTAATACTTTCCTTGCCGAATGTGAACCGGTTACAGTTCCTGAAGGTAACTACTTCGTGATGGGTGATAATCGTACTGTTAGTGTTGACTCCAGGGTGCTTGGGTTTGTGGGATTTGCAGATGTTGATGGAGTTATCAAAACGGGTCAATCGGCCGTTCCTGACAGCGAAGGAGACTCGATTAACTTCAGCGACAGTTTCGATAAAACCTCTTTTGTAAAAATGTTGAACGAAAAAAGAAAAAATAACAATCATGAAAGACTAATCAGCTCCGAACCTCTAGAAAAAGTGGCACTTATGCGTGCTGAGGAAATTCGTGATCATTACGGCGAATGGAAGATGGCAAGTCGGAAGCTGGAAACATTACTTGATGAAGAAAAATACAGTTATAACATGGCTCATGAATATGTTACTTTCGGCTACCTCAATGAAACTGAGGTGATCAACCAGATATTTGAATCATTTGTTGAGAAAGAGATTTTTTTATCCGACAAATATCTGGAAGTAGGTGTAGGAGTTGTCAGACGGAGTTATAATGGATGCGAGTACCCGATAATAACAATAATATTAACTTGGCCGACCAAACCCACATATGACGCATCATCGATTGAATATTGGCAGAATCAAGACGTTGTCAGTACGGCATTACTGACAAAACTTAATGTTTATTATTCTAATAAATCTAATGGTCCGGCAGATAGAGAGCTTATAACCAAAGCAGCTGCGCTTTCTGAAATTTCAGCAAGGATCGCTGGAAAAATGAGCCGGGGCGAATGGCTCAATTCTAAAGACAGCTCCGATATGAAAATATATGAGCAAGAGTTTGGGGCGCTTCAAGATTCTGTTGATGAAGTTATAGATGGCGACGGTGCTGCTTCTAAGCCAAGCACTACGCCTATAAAATGTGAATCAGGCACTAAGCCATATTTATCACACTGCTCCTGTGAGTGGGTATGTGTTGCGAAAGCTCCTGAGATGGATTGTATGAGGGTCTGTCCACAGGATGAGTTTTATCAGGAGTAATGTAATATAATTCTATTATGGATCATGTTCCGGAGCTGCGTACAGAAAATTCGACCGGTCTTTATTCATCGGTCATATATCCGAATGCGACCCAAAAGGACAGCCAGAGCAAAATGCAGGACTGGGAGATGAGTAAAATAATAGGTAAAAGACCTGATGTATTACCCACTCAATTGACGCGACTCGGAAGAGAGAAGGTTGATTACCTTATAGGATTATCCAGCGGACCGTTAAATAAGGAGAAAGTGCTAGAGTTATTCGGTGGAACCGGTTTGTCAACTGCTTTGATAGCTGCCAAAAGGCCTCAGGTATTAAAAACTGTCGATCTGCATTATGGTCCGCAGACGGGTGTGGACTGGTGGTATGATGCCGAAAAAAATTTTTATAGTTTGGTCGGCGGTTTGAGGATGTCGAAATTTACTCAGCCGGAATTTATCGCCGGAGATGCGAAAAGTCTGCCTTTTAAAAAGGATGAGTTTACTCTAGTATTTGCTCCTGATGCGCCAAGAACCGCCTCAAGTCGGTTGAGTAGTAACGAGGGTCAGAGTATGACTTCGGGTAAGGAATCGGAATGGACGCCGGCACAGCAAGAGGAGCTTTTTTTAATGGCTAGTCGTGAGGCAGATAGAGTTTTGAAATATGGTGGTAAATATATAGGTACCGCGCCTGTAAATTGGGCGAGAAAACTTACCTCACAAAAATGGGCGAAGATACAGTTTTTTGGATCTAAAGATATTGGAGATGATGTAATCGATATACAGTCGCCAAAATTGCGTTTTAAGTATGATAATATGTCCGATCCAGTAGTTTACTTCAGATGCTTGAAATAAACAGGATTCCTCTTGCGAAACCGGATCTGCACATTTATCATTATATAAATACATGGAACAGTCATCTTCGAGCGGAAATAAAATCGACAATAGATTCATATTTGGATTTTTGGGCTTGATGGTAGGTCTTGCGGCTGTCGGTTTTGGAGTCACCGGAAATCTGTCGACACCCAGGCCAGTGACAGTTCGTCCGACTCCCATCCCAACGACCCCGACTCCTACAAGGCCTCCTGCTGAATCGCTTGATAGTACCCAGAAACAAGGATTGTTTGCCTTGAGTACGCCCACGCTAACCCCAACTCCTGTTGTCGATCCCAATACACCTCCGGAGCCCAGCTTATGCAGCGCTGCTAATTTAGCTTTTGACGATGAGGGGGCAAGTAATAGCGAATCTAACATATTTATAGCTCTCGATCCGCCGGTCGGCCAAACTGTCGGGGCAACAGGGGTAATTCGAGCCTGGGTAAGTGACGAAGCTGGCGGTGGAATTGCGTCTTCCACCACCGCAGATGGCAATGGCTTCATTACTAAACATAGTGACCCGACCATAGACAAGGACTCCAATGGTTATCCGTGGGATCCAGCCATTTATATTACAAAATTAAGCACTGCAAACCAGCCCGGACCTTATTCTGGAGATAAAGAAAATGGTGGCGTGCCGAAGTTGTTAACTGCGGTTAAGGGTAAAGTGGCCCAGCAAAATGACGGCCCCTGGATAAGTATTCCTGCTCATACGGATCCGACACTGTATAAAATAGGTACGCGTGTCGGCGACGGCGAACACGTAGCTGAATTCATTTGGCACGTGTCTTCGTTAGGGTTAACCCCCGGTACATACCGCGTTCAAGTAGCTGTGCATGACGGTGACGAGCATCTTGCCGTTGAGTGCACGACGATCAATATTTAGTATGAATAAATATCTGAATTTGTCACATAAATCTTCGTATTTCTTATTGGTACTAATATTGGGTATCTTTATTTTATTATCATGGTCAGGTACAAACTCAACAGAGTATGAAGCTAAAAGTTATTCTCCCAGTCAACTGGAAGAGTTGATAAAAGAAAAGGAAAAATATGTCGTTATAGATGTGCGAACCCGGAAAGAATTTGACAAAGGCCATATACCCGGCGCAGTTCATGCCGATTATTACGACACGGAAGCGTTGAAAAAGGCGGCAAATGGAAAAACGCCGATTACTTATTGTAGTTTTTCGGCGATGCGTGGCCCGTATGCTGCCTATCAGTTGTATAGACATGGATATAAGGATGCTGCAGTGCTCGATGGCGGTATAAGCGGCTGGGCGGAAGATATAAAAGGGATGGAATCAGAAAAATCGAAAAAGACCAGTATTTTTATGCATCCTAAAAATATATTTCCTGAGAGAAAGAACGATGATTATCCTGTTAATGCCGGATCTGTCGAGTTTAATCTAACCGCTGAGAAATTTCGCTTCAATCCCAGTATTATTACCGTCAAGCATGGACAGAAGGTCACCTTAAATCTTAAAAGTTTAGACGTAACGCATGGTTTCAGTTTGCCGGAGTTTGGGGTCGAGGCGGAAATTCTTCCTGGTGAGCTGAAATCAGTCAGTTTTATCGCGACAAGAAAGGGAAATTACCCATTTATTTGTAATGTTATATGTGGCGCCGCTCATAATCACGCATCTATGATTGGTAATTTAATTGTAGAATGATCAAATCGTTCGTGCTTATTTTAACTGCCGTAATCCTATTCTACTTTTTGAGTACATGGGATAGTCGTCCATTTAGTATAACTCCTGACATGGGCGTGTCCGAAGATTATATCGCACGGCATTCTGTCGATGTTAGACACCCCATTTTTTTGTCAGTAATAAAATACACTTCGGAAAGTGCGAAGATACTAACTGACGTAAAGGAGTCGGATCTACTTAGAATCCGCTGTAGCGACCAGCTCGTGCGTACGGATCAGGGAGTATATATTCTAAAACATCTTAAAACCCAAGCAAGACAAAAACGCAGAGTGACCAATAATCAATTCATTGAATATATGAGGAAAAAAGAACCGTATTTGTCTCCTGGAAAAAAAGTCCTTACCGTTAGGGCGTGTGAAAATAACGTCGGGCTCATGTTTATGCTTTATTCGATCGGAGAATATGATAAAAATATCGCGAATAAGTCATCGATACACCAGGTAATATATAATTCGAAAAACAATGAAGCTTATGTAGAGGTATTCAGAAGCGGAATCTTTGCTAAAAATAATTTGTATAAAATCGAAGCTTCCAAAAATCATCTTGTGTGCAATGAGATATTTCAGATGAGAAAATATGATGTATTATCAATACTGTGCAGTGAGGAAAGTGAAGCCGCGTCTGTGCATAAATTATACGATTTAAACATGAATGACGGAAGTAAAATGCTAGTCGCCAAATGTAAAAATGGTTATCCGCCTAATATAGGTACGGTCTGTAACTGATTATTTAGCACAGCGGACATCATTCACGAGCCACTTTTCTCCTTCTTTAATAAGAAGTATTTTATAGAGAGGTTTTTCCTCGGAAATTTTTTTGACAGCAATCATCGCGCTTGACTGTGTTTTGTCGTACAGTGATTCCGAATACTCAACTTCCTTGGGCGGGATTTCACCGACGCATGTAAAAACAGGGTCCTGTGTAAAGCCGCGCGCCACAAAACCCTTTATTTTTTTTGAAAAATCGGGTGCGATATAACCACTCGATAAATAGTCGCCCGATTTTAGAGGGTCCGGGTGATTTACGTACCAGTCATAGAATGATTTGGCAAAAGGCAGAGGTTGCGGTCCTGACGGTGTCGGCATTGGTGTTGGAGATTCGGTGGGCAAGGATTCAGTTATAACAGGCGCTGCGGTTGCCGTTGGATTGATAGTCTGAGTCGGTTCGTTGAGCAGCGCCAATTCCGCAGCTTCGCGTTTTTTTAGATTGATTATCGCGCTGGCGGTAATTACGATAACAAGTAAAATGGTCATGATTCCGGCAACTATATAAAATGTTTTTTTCTCCATAATAGAAGTGTATATTTTTTTTGCCGATTAGTAAACGATATTGATGTTAGTTTCACGCTCAATCTGTTCGATAGTACTTTTTCTGATTTTGTTACCGGATAGGTTCAGATATTTTAGCTTACTCAGACCTTTGATGTCTGCGGGGATAGCGTTTATGCGATTATTACTAACATCAATCGATTCGATTTTAGGGAGAGATACGATAAAATCAATATCAGTTAATAAGTTATCTCGAAGCTGTAGACCTAAGAGGTTTTTCAGATTAAATATCTTATCTGGTATTTTTTCAATTTTATTCCCACCGAGATTGAGAATTTTTAGACCTGTTACAGAATAAATGCTCTCTGGAACTGCGATAAGATTGTCGTTTTTAAGATTTATCTCCTCGAGCGGACTGCCCGAAAAATCCGCATCAATCGTTACTGAGGGGTTGTCATTTATTATGAGAGATTTAAGTTTTGGTAAGGCGCCGACTGACCAGGGGATTATGATTGGTTTTTCGTTATGAATGATGATCAGGCTCTCCAGATTTTTGAGATTTCCGATCCCATCTGGAATATTGGTTATATCTGCCTGTTCTATTTTAAGCGTTGTAAGACTATCAAGCTGTCCTATTTCTGCAGGCAGACTGGTATTGAAGGTATGGTGGAAGGTTAGGACTTTGAGATTTTTCAGGTTTTTTATTTCCTGTGGTATGGTGGTACTGGGAGTTTTTCTTAGATAGATCGAGCGCAGGTGAGTCAGATTATGTGCATTTGCGGCAAGCTTATCAAAGTCGGCTGCTGTTTTTATTTCGATATCGCAAAATGTGGGGTTAGCAGTCGCTTCATCGATCGTGTACCTTTTTCCGGCCTGGAGGCATTCGGGAACGGGCTTAGCAGGTGTTTTGTCAATATAATCGGTCTTTTGTATGCTGCGAAAATAAGCGGATAAACCGATCAAGAAAGTAAGTATGATTACCAAAAATATATATTTTTTCATATTTTTATTACCACCCGCCGCCTCCACCTCCACCGCCGCCTCCACCTGAAGATCCACCCCCACCCCCTCCCGAAAAGCCGGAGCGGGAACCGGGCGCACCGGATGCGGAGCGGAGTGTGCTGGTGAAACTCCGGCGGAGGTTGTTTGTTAGGCTATTGGCTGACCGGAAGGGTGTACTGCCGGAATACCAGATAGGATTGTATCCAATCTGCTCTCCCGTTTTTGTTATCGATTTGAGGACGTCATCCATGAGCTTAGACCATTGTGGTTCGATATCAAGCGCGACGGCGTAGGGTAGGTATTTTTCGTACATAGATATAGTTTCAGGAACGGACTTGTGGAGCATTTCGTAGCGGCGCTGTTCGGCGGTTGTTAAGTATAGTTTTAATCCTTCGATCTGATCCTGGATCTCACGGCCCAAAGGAGTGCGTACCTTCATGGCGAAGAAGAAAACAATGTGCAGAATGATATTAACCGCAACGACGATGGTTGCAAATATTGAAATTGACCATGCGAGTACGCCCAGACCGAAAATTTCACCGAAAATGAATGGGATGGAGAAAATAAGCGTTGCTACAGCAGATAAAATTTTACCAGACTTAAAAGAAGCGAATATGGTGGCAAGAAGAGCGGACACGCCTGTTGTCCAAATGGAAAGCCAAAAGATAATAAATCCGGCAACCGGCATTTTCGACCCTGCAGAACCGATAAGAAATAATACGGAAATAGCACTGAATATTAGGGCTGGGATAATAAATTTATAGTTATGGATAAAGTAAGCATCCTCGGTTTTGTTTTTCAGGTATTTTTTTATCTTAGCCTGGGCACTCGAAACTATAGCGTGTTGTTTATTGTCAAAATGAAATACGTCGGTGAACTTCGAGAAAAAAACATCGTTAAGTATTGATATTTCTTCCGATACCGGTCCTTTTGCCGTAAGTCTTTCGATACTGTAATCGGAATTTTTTTGGTTAATCTTAAATGTGCCCTTTATTGCTCCATCTATGATAGTTGCAGTTATACACTTGTCGTCAAAACCCATCCGATTGATATAGCGCGTAGCGGCAGGCGTAAGGTATTTGTTATCTTTGTATGTTGACATCTTTTCGTCGGGTGGTTCGAAGCGGGGTATGATGACCTTACCTTTCGGGTCGCGGCCGAATTTTGCCCATGAGAGCAGGTAATACGCAAAGACAATTATCGTCCCGATTATTCCTCCAAAAATTCCTAGGTTGTCTTTCAGAGTATCGAGGAATTTTTCCTGTTTCGTCGGCTCTTTAACATATCCTTTAGGCCAGCCGATTACAACGGTTAAATTTTGTCGGCTCATAAGGGGAGATGTGGTTTCAAAATATACCTCAGTTTCGCCGTTCTTTTCGTTAATTGCGGAGGAAAAATCTTTAAACTGATCCCCCGAGAAGCCGGTGTAGCCATCGGTTTTTACGTCTCGGGCCTTTACTCCTTTCGGAACGACGACCTCAGCCGTTACTTTATCGATGGTAAAGTCCCAGCCCGTACCAGTTATGTTGTAGTACAGTTCGTCGTGGTCGGAAAAATAACCAAGTTGCCTGTCGACCTCGTATGTTAGTTTGTAAGTATAGGTGCCCGGTGTTAAATAGATATTTGAATCACCGATGTAAATACGGATTCCGTTATCCATGTTTTGGGTATGATAAGGTTCAACATTTCCATTTTTTGTTACCGAAACTATTTTGAAGGGGATTTTCGTTTTGAGGCTCCAGAAGTTGCCATAAACGGTTGGAAAATCACGATAAATACCCCTTTTTATTTTATCACCGTTTGCCGTAACAGTAATTGTTTCTGTCACATTCAGTTTCCCGTCGCTATTTATAGTAATTCTGCTGTTATAGCTATTGATTTTTTCGGTGCCGTAGGCCTGTGCGTTTGCCGGCAAGGGGATTTTATTATGTAAGAAGCATAGGGCAACTAACAGGAGAATGATAATTCTTTTAAGAGCCATATACTTTATTCTATCGTAAAATTTGTAAAAATAGAATATCTGATAAGAATAAGATATAATTTGAGCTCTATGAACGTTGAGGACGAGGCGTATCTGGCTATTTACGACACCAGCCAGCGGTTGAAAGATACGGAGCGGTTGAATGGCGGATTCTGTCCGGAGGAGTTTTTGGCTGTCATAAGTGAGCGACTGAGTTGGTCTGATTACCAGAAAGATCTAATAAGACGTAATTTAGAGTTTCCACAATCATGGAAATTTGTTTATCCTGATGCCGTATCTTTTTTCGAATCTCTGCCGAAGCTTAATTCGATTCTGCCAGTATTTTTTTCCCAGGGGGAACCACCTATAGTTGAAACTGGAAAACCAGGGTTTCAGAAACTGAAGATTCTTGACAGCGGATTAGTTGAAGTTCTTGGCGAGTGGTGGAATATGAAAAGTCGAGATTTCAAGATGGATCAATATGTGATTGGGGTGGACAAAAATAAGGAGCTGGACAATTTATTTTCGGGCAGGCATGAAGTATTTTCACAATTTAGTCACATTGATTATATAGATGACAGATTATTCCACCTAGAACATGCGAAATTATCTGCAAGAAGAAATCTCAATCGTGACATTAATTTATTTCATATTGATAGAAAACGAGGAAATAAATATGGAGGATACAGAGGTTATTCCCAGATTTCATCTTTTGATGACTATGTCGAGAAATTGGGGGAGGCTTATAAAGGAGAAGCGAGGCTGCTTTTTGTAGATTGGGATCGTACTTGTTGGGACACTGATGGTTGGAAAAATTCACTCAAGGATCGAATCATAGGTGTCCATGCTAATGAGCCATAGTCTCCGTATCGTGTATAATTTAATTTAAGGCCCTTATATTAATAATTTTATTGAAATAATGGAAATAGGAAATATATCTGCACAAATTGGATGGCTTATGCCCGGGCCGGGCGGAATACTGACCTTCTTAATTAGGATATTTTTCGTGGTTGTCGGGATCGCAGCATTGTTCCAGCTTATGATGGGTGCGCTCGGGGTTATAATTTCTGGTGGAAAGAAAGAAAGCATGGATGCCGCATTCCGTCGTATGGGATCGGCAATAATTGGCGTAATTCTCGTTGTTGTGGTAATTAGCGGTATTACGGTTCTTGAACAGCAGGTTTTTAAGTGTGCTATTTGTTTTGGAATTTCCTGCCCTCTGCATATTCCGTCGCTTATCGAGCCGGGTCCGGCTCCTGCCACTTGCTGAGTGTTAAAGAATTAATGCTGCGGTAATAAGAAGCATTAAGCCTCCTGCCGCAATGCCTGTCCAGGTTGGAAGCGTGCTTGTCACGGGAAGCTGAGAAGGTGTGCTTGTAAGGATGTTTGTGTTCGAATCTTCGTCGGAGCCGTATGTTGAAATATATACGGTTGGTGTTGGAGTGGTTGTCGCGGATGAACTGCCGGCTGTGGAAGTAGGAGACGGTGTTGCGGTTGATTGAATAGCAGTAGTCGGTGTTGCCGTTGGCGTTTCTGTCGGTGATGCTGTTGGCTGTGGTGTTGCCGTTGGAGATTCGGCAGCTGCGCAAACTGTACCTTTTAGATTCGGATCCAGATATAAAGCAGGGTTGTCAGTATGAAATGACAGGATTATCGAGGTTACGTCGGTGCCGCAGGGGTTACCTTTGTGTGGAGCGTCACGTGTGCCTTTTTCATAAACTTTACCACTAAGAATATATAAACAGCGGCTATCATTTTGGACATCCTGTACTGTAAAACATGAAGACTGCGCCTGAAGAAAATATCTGACAGTGTAATAGGTTCCGCCAAGTCCTAGCGTGACGACAAGGAGCGAGCTTAATAAAAAAAATATGATTTTCGACCCGCCTTGTTTTTTCATATTATCGGTGCGTAAGGGTATATAGAATAATAATACCTATTATCGACCAAAAAATACACAGTATTATTAAGGTAATCCTCGGTAAGTATTTCATATCGTCAATGCATGCTGAATTCTTCCGAATGAATATCTGAGATTTTTATTCCGAGTTTTCTTAATATTTTTCTTGTGCTGATCATCATCGGTGGGGGGCCGCATAGGAAAGCGGATCTTTCCGTGACATCGGGGACCATAGATTTTATGTAATCAGCAGTGATATGACCGTTTATTGAGGTGATGTAAGGTACAAGATTGAACTGCGGCAGATTTACCGCTATCTCTTGTAGTTCATCAAGGTGAATCAATTCTTCTTGTTTGCGGGCAATGTAAAATAAGGTTGTCGGCGCATTGATTGCGCCGTTTGTCCTCGCAATGCTTAAGAACGGAGTGATGCCAATTCCACCAGCAAACCAGATTTGTTTATTATTTATATTACCCAATGGATGAAACATACCGTATGGTCCTTCTATCTGAAGTATCGCGCCCGGATTGAGCATGCTTAACGCCGATGTGTAGTCTCCCAGGGCTTTTATTGTCAGTCGAATATTCTGCTCGGTCGGTGATGAGCTTATGGAAAAAGGATGCGTTTCCCTAGAAACAAAGCCCCGGCTGAAGTGGGCAAACACAAATTGTCCGGGGGAAAATATAAGAGGTGCTTTAAGGGGCTTCAGGATAAGCTCTTCGACACTGTTTCCAATTTTGTTAACGGCAGCCACCTCATAAGGTGAAGTGGGAACAAATATGCTTCCGAGCACGGTTCTGTAAATGTATGCGACCATTCCCAATGCGGCAAAACTTAGAATATACCAGGTAATAAATTCGTTTTTACCACTCTCGCTGGGTATAAGGTAGACATGTAAGGCACCAAGAAACAGGGCCAGCCCCAGAAACTGATGAGTGTAACGCCAAATTTCATACGGCAGATCGGCATAGTAGGTAAGTACGAGTAGAAACATGAGAAGAAATAATGCGTAAAAGCCGAAATTCAGCCCCCAATCCAGGTTGGCTGGAAACAGGAAATCAAAAGCACTTTGAGGTGAAAATTTGAAGTAAGTGAATGTTAACAATAGCGGATGTAACATTAGAAGTATAAAAGAGATTCCGCCGCTTATGTGGTGCGCTTTGTATACAATATTCATCCCGCCAAAAAATTTTTCGTATATTTTGAGCCTCGCGCTCAGTATGAGCGAAAATGAGAATAGCATGGTGCCGACAAGTGATGAGATCTGTCCTAGTGAAGTGAATATGCTGTCGATCGAGATATATCGCATTTGAAGCGGCCGCAAAGTTAGCCACACGAGCACAGGAACTAAACTTAGTATCCCAATAATATATGGGCCGTAAAATAATGTCGTTTTTTTCATTATTAAACGGCAATATTTAAGTATTTTTTCCTCCAAATTTCAAAATCTGATAGATACACATTGCCATCTTTATCAAAGTCGGCAAGTTTTCCGTTTTCCAGCCCAAGATATTCACGTCTCCATGTTTCAAAGTCGGCAAGGTCAGCTTTGTTGTCGCAGTTGGTGTCACCGACCTGGGTAGGAACGCATGGATTTGTTGTTGGAGTGGCAGTTGGCGGGGAATTAGTGGGGGTTGGAGTAGGAGTATGCGTAGGAGATGGTGTGGGAGTGTTAGTTGGCGCTACACATATTTCACCGCGATAATTTGGATCCAGGGTTAGAATGTCGAGTTTAATGTATTGATTAGTGAAGTGAAAACTAGGAATATAGGCGGTCACATCAGAGCCACAAGCATTTCCTTTATGCGGGTTGGATCTGGTGCCTTTTTCGAATACATGATTTTGAAGAATATATAAGCAGCGACTGTCCGACTGTACCTGAGTAGTCGAAAAGCAAGTTTGTGCCGCAATCGGATATATATACGCGTATTGCCATATAAGCCATGCGATTAAAGGAGAAATGAGTACAAGCATAAGCCGTTTTAAATAGGGGCGTCTTTTTTTTATGATGGATGATTTTTTATCAGGCATGTAAATAATATAATATTTATTGACGATCGATGCAACTCATCTTATCAGGAGTGTATAATATATTTTTATGAGTGTTATATGCTGCATTTTTGCTCATCCCGACGATGAGACGGCAGTTGCCGGCACGATTGCTCTCATGGCCGAAGATAATGATGTTTATTTGATATGTGCTACATCTGGAGATAATGGTGAAAATGATATAAAAGACAGTGGCGAATTACTTCCTCTGATGCGTGAAGATGAGGTGCGCGCTTCCGCAAAGGCATTGGGAGTTAAGCATGTATATTTTTTGGGTCTGATAGACGGTGAGATTTCGAATAATAATTACCACGAAACTTCGCGGCGTATTATGAATATTATTGAAGATATCCAACCCGATACATTAATGACTTTTGAACCAAGAGGTATTACTGGCCATCTGGACCATATCGCAATTTCTTTCATAACTACACATGTTTTTTATCAGCAGCACTATGCGAAAAAACTTATGTACGCCTGTATGAGCGAGCCACAACGTGCCCAGGTGTCCAGGTTGCCCGAATACTTCGTATATTTTCCCCCAGGTTATAAAAGTCATGAGGTGGATGAGATTATTGATGTTTCCTCTGTCTGGAGTACGCGTTTAAAAGCCTTAAAGGCACATAAATCACAAAAGAAAGATATGGAGTCGTTTATTCTGCCCGTATATGAGAATGCTCCAAAAGAAGAGTATTTTTTGGTGAAAACTAAGTAGCTTCGTATTGTCCTGATGATATAATATATGTATGGAAAAAGCCGGAAAAATATATCATGAAGCTAATAAGTATATCTTAGCGGGCGAAATCGGACTGTTGGCAATTGGCGCCATGGCATACCCTCCGCTGGCTGTGTGGGCTACGGAAGCGCTGGTGTTGGATGGTGCGACTACAGCTGTTGTCGAAAGTTACATGCATGACGACAAATAACTATGTCAAGCAAAAAAGAATTGAATTTGGGAGAAAAAGTCGCTGCCAAGGGACTGTGGTGGGGTGGTCTTGCTGTTGCCGGTCTTGGATTAATATCTCTTAGCCCGGGGGCGATTATCGTTGGCGGTGGTTCGGCCTACGTTGGTAAAAGGTGGCAGGGATGATATTATCGATCATCCTCCATTTTTTTGAGAATTTTTTCCACTTCTCGATCGTTTATACGATGATGCGGACCACGGTGGGGAAGTAGGGCTCCCGAAAAGGTTTTGGGAATATGCATAAGCTCATGAATGAGGGTTTTAATTTTTTCTCTTTCAGGTAATTTATCGAAGCGCTTTGAGTTTACTTCGATAATATACTGCGCCGGTATACCGGCAACTTCGGTAAATAATTTAGACATTCCCCATATGCGTGCAATCGCCCTCGTTTTGGCGTCATAGGAGCGAATACAATGGATTTTGCTTGGCTTTATAAATAAAAAATGGTCACTGGTGATTAATTTTTCGATGCTTTTTTTAATATCTGGAGCAATGTCGTATTTCATTAATGTTATATTATAAACAGAATTCGTGCATGGTTTTTATGAAATTTCATTATACTCACATAGTATGTATATTTTTTGTATAATATGTAGGTGAAAAATACATTATAGCTGATATAATGTATTTTATATTTTATTATAGGTTAAAATAGGTTATGGTTATTACGTTAACAGAAAATTTATATAAGCCCGATACGAAGGAATCAGTAGTTAATATTTTAGCACTTCATGAGGCTCTACACGATGAGCATGCCATGGAGTTTAATATTGATGTAACTAGAGATAGTTATGGTCGTCATTTTCCTGGTGTAGAAACAGAGTCGGCCGCTATGGTGGAACAAGTATACGAAAGCTTGATAGGGAGTCAAAGAAACGGCCCAGATATAGACTTACTTAATCAAGCTGTGCGCCATGTCCATCACGATATTTTTGGCCAAAACCACCACTGGTTTAAGGATGGATATGCTCATTATAAAACTATAAGTAAACCTAAAAAAGACGCAGATGATATTGGCGAATTTTTGGGCGACAGTAAAGTGGTGGGAGATTATGGATGTGGGAGGGCTTATTTTGGGGCAGAGCTTGTAAGAAGAGGTTATCAAGTAGTGGCTACAGATGTCTCAGAACACCTTTCAGATGATGCCAGAAAATATTCTGAGGAAGGTAAATTGAATTTTAGAATTATGCAATCACCATTGGATTTACCAGAGTTTGAAGGTGTTGACGCTATTGTGATTCAAAATGTTCTTCATCATATAGATCCTCGCTATCAGGATCAATGGATTCGTTCTTTGAGAAATATGAATACACGTCTCATAATAAATGAGGATGTTTATGGAGTTTCTCCAAACGAAATGAATCAACTCTTGCCAGATCAAGATGCACTTTATAGATTTGCGACATTAAGTCCTCGAAGTCAAAAGAATAGTCTAATTGGCATAGACTTCTATACCAATGCCTTGATGCATGGTATGACCGATATGCCGTTCCCATTTGATTTTCACACATTTGACTATTGGAAAAATGAAAAGTTTGAACAAAACGGATTCAAATTAGCAGCTAAGAAGTTTATGGGATTTGAACCGGAAAAAGTTACTCCGAGTAATAGGATGTGGATGGTATATGATCCAGCGTAATGTAGTTTATTTATTTTTCTTCATGTGATCTAAAATCAGATTTCTTATGAAGTTTGATTTTGTTACTCCCAGTGATTTACTTGTGTTTTCAAGATAAGTTAGTAAGCTTGGGTTAATAAAAAAATTAAATCTTTTGTCTCTTAACTCACTCGCCTCATCTATAGTTTTTCTTATTACATCTTTCACATTTGACTCGTCATAGTTTTTTAGAATAAGTTTGTCATCTTCTGCTCCCGACAAAAAGAATGGCACATTGTCTTTGTAATATAAAACGATTGCGGGCTTGTTCATCTCAAGAGTTTTTTGCACGGAAAAACCTATAGATAAGCTATGAGTACTGCACTCAAAAATACAGATATCGGCCTGCTGTATAAGCTTCATTTCCCGCTTGTAGAAGTCTACATTAGATTGTCTGCCGCCTTTTTTTAAATCTTCGTATATTTTATCTCCCATGGACGACAGATAGTCGGTGCCTAAGGGGCTGTGTCCTAATTCCTTTATTATTTGTACTATTTGTTGGTACTGGCTGTTAAAATGTTTCTTTCCCCTCAGTGAGGCACTAAAAAGAATTTTCATATTATGTATATATGATACAACCTTGCCTCTGATAAATCAACACGATTTGTGATTATTTTAACATATTTCGTCGCGTAATAATGGCATAATCCCATCTTTATACAGTTGTTTGGTACCTGCTAAAATAGATCTTTTTACGTTTTCGATAATTCCTAGATTTTGCAGATATCCGTAACATAAATTGGCCATTACCTGGTCACCGCAACCAGCAGCATTTCTTATGTCAGATACCAATCTGAGTCGGGGAACAGGGAAGTGTTTGACGTAGATGTCTTTATTAATCAGGTATGCGCCGTTTTCTCCGGCGGTGATAAGTACATTCTTTACGCCACCTTTAAGAAGTCTGCGACCGGCCGATTGAGCGCTTTTTAAGTCTGTAACTTTTTCTCCTGTAAGAATTTCAGTTTCATATCGGTTGGGTTTTAGCAGGAAAATATCCTGATCGAATAATCTTTCCAAGGGGAAGTTGGGCATGACTCCACCAAGATCTACAAACAAGGGAATTTTTTTTAGTGTTGCCTTTTTCATTATAGTGAGCGCGGTTTCTGTGGGTATCTCAAGAGTTGTTACTACGGCACCGTTTGATAAAGAATCAAATACTTTTTCCTGAAATGTAATATCGGCGGGGGAATAAGATTCAGTAACTCCTGATATCACTATATACGATTTATTGCCAGTCTGCCTTTCTATCTGGGCAATTACCCGGTTAGGATTATCTTTCGATTCTTCGACAATAACGAGGCTAGTGTCGACCCCATACTTCTTAAGCCAATCAACTGGATATTTCCATAAGCCATGAATGTCTCTTGCAGTCTTGCTACAGAATGTAATCTTACTGTCGGGGCTGAGGGTTTTGATCATACCTGCGATGTTTAGGGCTTTGCCACCAGCGATATACATGGAGTTATTGGTATAGATAACTTCGTTTACGCCGACTGTTTTATCAACATAAATTATCTCATTTGTGCTCATCGCACCGAAGACTGCGATGTTGCGGGTTTTAGTCATTTTTCGGTTCTAATGCTCTAGGATGTAATTTGATTCCGAAATTAGATTCGATTAATTTCAGTAGAGGGACTGAGAATCCGTAACGTGTGCCTAGCCACCGTGGTATAGCGCTTAAAACCGTACTATCTGTAATCTTCATCTCAGAAAGGGCTATAACCAGTGACTCCTCAACGGCAGGCATTATTTCTTCACTGCCGAAATTTACACCTTTCTTGCCAAATTTAAGTAGCATTGCCACTTCATTGTTTGAGAAATCAGTGTCAGCAGGATATTGAGTAGTTGCGGCATAGACACCCCATGTGTCCATAATTATTCCGGCAGTGAGTGATTCGGGAGGATAACTACTTGTTTTTGGCGATATGTGCCAATTAATATGTGGCTGTACATAGATACCATTTTCTCCATTTATCATCCATGAATTTATAATATCTGCTGCTAATATGGCTTGATTGTTATTTGGGTTAAATAACTCTTCAAAATCTGGAATCGGCCGTTGAAAATTATTGCCTCGCAAAATGTTTACGATAGTATAGGCATTAGGGCATAGATCCGGATCAAAATTAAGTCCATTATTTAGACCACTAATGCCGATATTAATTTCGTCCGTGAATTTTTTTAAAAAGAATGGTTCTTCTCTAAGAAATGAAATCATACGTTCCGTATTCTTGCGATCATGCAGTTTTTTAAAAAGGTATGATTCTACAGGATTTAGTGGATGGATAAAATCCGTTTGTTTTCCTTTTGAAAGGGGAGATTTGGGATAGGGTTCTACCTTCATGTAAGAAAATCTTGCTTATTTATGTTAATTCTTTATGCTTTTTTTTGTATTCTAAGATTAGATTGCGTATAAAAGTGGATTTGGTAACCCCATCTTTGCGCGATTCCTGATTCAGATATGTAAGGAGGGAGGGGCTTATGAAAAAATTAAAGCGTTTATCAGCTAATGTCGATGCTTTGTGAATCGATTCTGCCAGTACTTTTTTTACTGAATTGAGATTATAGCTTTTTGATATTAATTTATCGTCATCAGAGCCGAATATGAAGTAAGGAGGATGTTCGGTACTTTCGTCATATAGAACTATAGTCGGTTTATTCATTTCAACTGCTTTCTGCACCATATAACCAATGGAAAAGCTTTGCCAGGAGCATTCGAAAATGCAAATATCGGCTTTCCTGATGTAATCTATATTCTCGCTAAAAAGTTTGTGGTAGGCGGCGCTGCCTTCTTTTTTCATCTTGTCATAAAATCCTTTTACGGTACTTTTGAACATGCGGTCGTCTAGATTAGTATGGCCCAATTCCTTGATGGCATTGTAGATTGCGGTGTAGTTTTGGTCGTATTTTTCTTTACCCCTTTGGGAAGCGACAAAGAATATCTTCATATTGCAATTATATCACATGCTGTTTTTATAGTTAATAAATAAAGTTAGATACCAACTATTTCAGTCACATCGGTGAGGTTATGAATTACACGGCATTTTATATTAGGATCAGTCGCGTCTGATTTTTGCAAGAAAAGAATCGGCGTCATTCCGGCCAATTCTGCTGCCTTTATGCCGTCGGAGGCGTTTTCTATTACAAGGCAGTTATGAGGGTCGATGCTTAATTTTTGTGCTGCAAGAAGAAAAAGATCAGGTGCAGGCTTGCCTTTTTCGACCATATCTATACTCGCCACTCTATTTTCAAAAAAGTCAGAAAACCCAAATTTTTCCAGAGAATATGTGACATAGTCAAATGATGATGAAGAAGCAATTGCCGAAGGAAATGAATTTTTTTTTAACTTACGTATGAGATTTTCAGCTCCTTGGATAGGTTTTATATCATGAAGATGATTATAAAAATAGGACTTATATATTTTTATAAGGGTAGGCATTTCAGAAGGTAGTTTTCCTATATTCACATAAGGTTTGAGTGTAACCGCCAGTGGGTTTGCCAGTGTTTCTAAGTAAGATTTTTCATTAAAATCAGCTCCGATTTCCCGTGCTACCAATTCGAGAGATTTTTTGTGAATGTGTTGCGAGTCGGCAATAACGCCGTCGAAGTCGAATATAATAGCATTGGTCATAATTATATACTTAATATATAAACACCTAAAATCAAGCGAAAATGGTACAATACTAAGAAGGAAATGTAAAGCACCTATAGCTTAAATGGATAGAGCAGGAGCTTGCGGAGCTTCAGATCCCTGTTCAATTCAGGGTAGAGGCACAACGTAAGAAATTGCGGTGCAATTTCAACGTTGTTAGAACGCTGAAATTTACACTGTAAATTTCTTGCGTTCCACATTGACAAACACAGTGAACTCTTCCCTTATTTCACCTCTGCGCATCTAAGCACTCAGTACTTCTCCCTCCCTCATCTGCTACAATTGTCCCCAAGTTGTAAATTACCCTTATACATATGTCAAAAACTGCTCTCATTACTGGAATATTAGGCCAGGATGGCCCATATCTTGCCAAGCTCTTGCTTGAGAAAGGTTACAAAGTGTATGGTCTTATCCGCAGATACAGTAACCCAAACTACTCCAATCTCGACTTTCTAAACGTTACCAAAGACATAAACCTTATAGAGGGCGACCTCTCGGATGAATCATCTCTTTACAACATCATCAAGACCCTTAAGCCTGATGAGATATACAACTTGGCAGCGATGTCTTTTGTACGTGCCTCATTTGACCAGCCAAAACTTACTACAGAAATCAACTCACTAGGGGTGTTATACCTGCTTAACGCCATCAAAACGTTCTCCCCTACCACTCGGTTTTACCAAGCATCGACAAGTGAAATGTTTGGTCTCTCCAATGATGGCGGATATCAAGATGAAAACACGATCTTTCACCCCCGTTCACCATACGGTATATCCAAACTTTATGCCTACTGGATGTGCGTAAACTATCGGGAGTCATATGGCATTTTCGCAAGTAACGGAATCCTTTTCAATCACGAGTCCCCCATTCGTGGCATCAACTTTGTTACCCGCAAAGTATCAGACGGTGTGGCACGGATCAAGCTCGGGCTTGCAGACTCCATAAGTATGGGGAACCTCGACGCGACACGTGACTGGGGATTTGCAGGAGATTATGTGGAGGCTATGTATCTCATGCTCCAACAGGATAAATCAGATGATTTTACCGTAGCAACGGGCAAAGGACATACCGTGCGTGAAATGGTTCAATATGCGTTTGAATGTGTAGGGATAACAGATTGGGAAAAACACGTCAAGATTGACCCCGCACATATGCGACCCGCCGAGGTGCCATTTCTTGTGGGTAGATCTGATAAGGCAAAAAAACAGCTTAAC